>DAINNQ010000044.1:0-12257 GCA_036735825.1 Alteromonadaceae bacterium
CTTGTCGGCTTTCTTCGTTTTGTTGAGCAAGACCACTAAAATCAAGCCCTACCCCTTTATCAAATCTATGTCCAAGCCACAGCCCTAAAAAAGCACCCAAGAGATTTTTACTCAGCATAAAGCCAAATATAAATCCAAAAATTTTACCCCAAACTTTCATCTATTGTTGTCCTGCTTTACTGCGTATATTGTTAACTATTTTTATCGTACATTTTCATTGAGTTGCGCTAATCGCTCAGGCGTACCAACGTCTGTCCACAATCCTGGTAACTTTTGACCTGTCACTTGATGTTGTGCTATCGCTTTTCTCATTAGCGGTGCTAATGCCTGCACTTGTTGATTAAGATGCTCAGCAAAAAATGACGGTTTATACATGCCAATGCCACTAAAGGTGTAACTTTGGCTGGCTTTCGATTTAGCATCATCTAAATTCGCTAGAGAATGCCCCTCAAGTAAAAAATCTCCTTGAGGGTGATGCTCAGGGTTATCAACCAACCAAAAATGCGCCTGTGTTTGATCAGCTAATAACGGTAATGCGCTAAAATCGAAATCACAATATATATCACCATTTACCACTAAAAACGCTTCATTGTCAGCAGATAACAACGGTAGTGCCTTGATAATTCCGCCAGCCGTTTCTAACGCGCCACTGCGCTCCCAACTATAGGTAATGTGCGCACCAAATTTTTCACCTTGCTGAAAATATTGCTCTATTTTTTCACCTAACCAGGCAAGATTGATCACGATCTCGGTGATGCCAGCCGCTACTAATTTTGATATATGATGCTCAAGTAAGGGTTTTCCAGCAACTTCTAACATGGGTTTGGGTAATACGTCCGTTAATGGCCGCATGCGTTCACCTCTGCCAGCGGCAAGGATCATCGCCTTCATTACTTGCTCTCCGTTTTATTTGTTTTATTTAACACCGCAGGAATAATTTTGTCGCCAACAAGCTGCTTCAAAAAACTCAACTCAGGGTACTTCGCGCAAACATCCACAATGTAACTCAAGGTTAAAGGAATATCGGCTAAGTAGCCTGATTTTGAATCTCGATGAAATAAACGCGCAAAAATGCCACTTGCTTTGATATGACGTTGCACTCCCATTAAATCAAACCAACGTTGCCATTGTGTTTGCGGATAATGTACAAGTTCAAACGGCAAAGTATCTGCCATCGCATAAAGCGTTTTGAGGTATTGCTCAAACAAGGCCTGCACTTGTTCTGCTGGCCATTTGAGATAACAGTCTCTTAGAAGCGAGACAATATCGTAAGTGATTGGCCCACATACCGCATCTTGAAAATCAATCACAGCTATAGTGTTGTTGAAGTGCATTAAATTTCGACTGTGAAAATCTCGATGCATAAACACTTGCGGCTGCTCAAGTGCGTTAGCAATCAGCAGGTCAAAACACGTTTGTAACTGCTGTTGCTCTTCATTTGATAGAGCAATACCTAAATGCTGATTCACCAACCATTGCTCAAAAATATCTAATTCCATTTGCACAAAGGCTTGATCATATTGACTTAAAGCCGTGGTTGGAACGGATGAAATTTTGGGTAATATCGCTAAGGCTTGACGATAATAATCTGACATATTTTCTTCAGTTAATAAGTCCGCGAGCAGCACATCCCCCAGATCTGATAAACAAAAAAAGCCGTGTTGTTCATCATGCTCAATAATGCTGGGAACAAGCACTCCACCTTGCTTTAATTTTTGCTGAATGGAGATAAACGCCGCGTTATTACATTTATCGGTTGGTGAGTCGACCGCGATATAAGATTGCTGATTGATAAAAAATCGGAAATAACGTCGAAATCCAGCATCTCCGCCCAAGGCAATTAACGATAAATTTTCATCGGAAAATTGGGCAATTAACCATTGTTTTAGCTGACTTCGTCTTGAATCGTTCAAAAAAACACCTTTTTATCTATTAAGTTGATGACAACCCATGAATGAGCGTCAATATAACGAATTCGCGCGACAATGAAAATTGCTATATTATTAACGCGTTTAACGTTAAAATAACCCTTATCGCGTTTTAAACTCGAACTTCTCGCTCTAAACGCAAAAATTGAATGTTAATTATCGGACCGTGAATGCCTTTTTTCCGTACATCGCTAGTATTTTTTATCGGCACTCTGACAACCTATAACTCTTATGCTCAACAAGAGAACCCTTCTACTCATTTGGTAGCCAGTTGCCCTATTCCAAATTATTTAACTATTGATGCAAAAGATCATGATTTAGATCTCAATGCATTAAACATTTTATCTAAGTCTTCTACTATTGATAATAACCAGCTTGCGACCTTTTCAGGTGGTGTCACTCTTTTTAAAAAAGAATCGACCGTTCAAGCTGATGAAATTGAAATTAATCGTTTAACATCGTATATCCGTGCAAGTGGTAACATCCATTTTCAAAACCAAGGGGTTGATATTTTTGCCTCTGAACTCAAAGCCAGTAAAGAGTTAAACGCAACCGTACTCAATAATACTTCTTATCAATTGGCGGGAAATCCTGGTCATGGTAGTGCCAGCAATATTTCCGTCAGCGCAGAAGGCACATTAAATTTAACCGATTCAAACTTCACCACTTGCTATGGCGAAGAGCCTGATTGGCAATTACAAGCCAGCGAAATCAATATTTCTGCGGCTGAAAATTTAGGAGAAGCTTATAACGCACGATTCAAATTATTTGGCGTGCCAGTGCTGTATATTCCTTATTTTTCGTTTCCAGTGAATAACGAACGCAAATCAGGGTTTCTTTATCCTAAATTCAGCTCGTCTACCAATACAGGTTTAGACATAGAAACCCCGTTTTATTGGAATATTGCGCCGAATATGGACGCAACAATCACCCCGCGTTACATGTCAAAAAGAGGTCTGCAACTGTTAACCGAATTTCGTTATTTATCAGGTTTACAAAACGGAGCAATTAACCTTGAATATTTAGATAAAGATGATGACCTAAAAGCTAATGATGATGCCCGTTATTTAGCACGTTTTCAGCACATTGGTACATTTTCTGATAATTACCGAGCGTATATCGATTACACCACCATAAGTGATGATAACTACTTAATTGATATTAAAAGTGAGCAATATAATTCTAATGACGCTTACTTGTACCAAATTGGTGAATTGGCCTATTTTAATGAAAACTGGCAAGCCAAAATTCAATTGCAAGATTTTGAAGTATTAGGTAATCATAAAGTTGGTTATCAAACCGTTCCGCATATCGAAATTAACACCTTCAAAAACTTGCCTTTTCTTAATGGGCAATTTGATGTGTATTCCGAAATCACACGTTTTGAAAGTAGCGATAGAAATTTACCTCAAGCAGATAGATATCATATTGAAGCGGGAGCAACGTTCCCATTCTCCACACCAGCTTGGTTTTTTAATTCTGAATTTAAAGTGCTACAAACCAACTATCATCAAACGCGTATTGACGCGCAAAGTAAATTAGAAAAAGATGTCAGCCGCACCTTACCAAAAGTTCGCTTTCACGGTGGTATTAACTTTGATCGTGACATGACCTTATTTAACCAAGGTTTTACCCAAACCTTAGAACCGCAACTGCAATACCTTTATATTCCAGATAAAGATCAAAGCAATATTGGCATTTATGACACCACCACTTTGCAAGATGATTACGACGGATTATTCAGAGATAAGCGCTTTAGTGGTTTAGATAGAATAGCCAAAGCCAATCAATATTCTTGGGGTGTTACTAGCCGAATATTAAATCCTGACAGTGCGGAAGTTTTTCGTTTAAGCCTTGGCCGTATCGTTTACCTCAACAGTAGTAATATTGCCGTAGACAGCGATCAAGGAATTTCAGCCGACGAATCAGCTTTAGCCGCTGAACTGTTCTTGCAAATAAATCGTCAATGGCAATTCAGTGGTGACATTCAATACAATACCAATAATAATGAAACCAGTAAGAGCCAAACGAGCGTAGATTATTTTTTTGCTGAAAATCAATCAATCCAATTGAACCATAGGTACACTCGTAATGTCTCAGGTACTAGTTTAGAGCAAGCATCGTTGCTGACAAATTTTGCTTTAAACAAAAATTGGAAGTTTGTCGGGCGAATTACTCAAGATATTCAGCAAAAAAGAAGTATCGAAAGTTATGCTGGTTTGCAATATGAAAGTTGTTGCTGGGCCATTCGCTTCGCTTATCATAGAAACATAAATACCAATTTAGATGAGCAAAACTTTAATAATGAAAACCGCGATGAATTTAACAGTGGTTTCATGGTAGAGTTTGTTTTAAAAGGATTAGGTGGTGGACAAAAACCGATCAATACTGACGATATGCTTAATGCGAGTATTTTTGGTTATAAACGCCCTTATTTTCTCAACAATTAGACTAAGAAATAGATATTAAATGAAAATTTTATTAAAAGTTTGTGCTCTGAGCGCTTTATTATTAACGTCGACCGCCAATGCTCAAGAAGTTGAATTAGACCGAGTAGCTGCCGTTGTTAATTCAGGTGTGGTGTTAGAATCAGAAATTAAAGAACTGATAAATAACATCAAAGCTCAAGCGGCGAAAAGCAATCAAAGCTTACCAAGTGACAAAGCACTACGCGTACAAGTCATGGATAAATTGATTGATGATAGCTTAGTGGCACAAATTGGTGATCGTATGGGCATTCAAGTAAGTGATGCGCAGCTTGATGAAACCATCAACAACATGGCTCAAGAGAATAAACTCACGCTTGAACAATTTCGTCAATCTATCGTCAGTGAAGGCTTAGATTATGAAAAGTATCGAGAAAATGTTCGAAAAGAACTCATTTCGGGAGAAGTAAGACGTAACAGTGTTCGTCGTCGTATTTACATTTCACCACAAGAAATTATCAACCTGTTAGCGGTTATGAAGGAACAAACCAATAGCGATGTTGAATATCGCCTTGGTCACATATTAATTGAATTCCCTTCAGAGCCAACGCAAGCCGATATGAATGCTTCTAAAGCACGTGCAGAAAAAGTTATCGAACTCCTCAATAGTGGTAGTGACTTTGCCAGAATTGCGATTGCCTCTTCAGGTGGTGATAAAGCTTTAGAAGGTGGTGACTTAGGCTGGAAAAACATCAATGAAATGCCGACGCTATTTTCTGAAATTATCGAAGGAAAAGAAAAAGGCACGGTATTAGGACCAATTCGTACCGGCCTTGGTTTTAGTATTGTTAAACTTTTAGATATTCGTGGTCGACAAGTCGTAGAAGTTGAAGAAACTCAAGCTCGCCATATTCTTATCGAACCTTCTATTATTTTAAGTGAAGCGAAAGCTGAACAAATGTTGCTAGACTTTAAAGCACAAATTCTTGCGGGTGAAGCTGATTTTGCTGAACTTGCCAAAGAGCATTCAGACGGTCCAACGTCAGTCAGAGGTGGAGACTTAGGCTGGGCAGATCCGAGAAGTTACGATCCTGCATTTGCTGATGCTTTAGCTAAATTACAAGTGAATGAGCTATCTCAGCCATTTCGTTCATCATTCGGCTGGCATTTAGTTGAGTTAACAGGTAGAAGAACCTTAGACGCAACTAAGCAAATGAATGAAAACAGAGCTCATCAAATGTTATATCAAAGAAAATTCGGCACAGAAAGCGCTAGGTGGCTTAAAGAATTACGTGATGAAGCTTATGTCGAAATCATGGAACAGGACACTAAATAATGGTGAAACGCGTTGCAGTCACGCCGGGTGAGCCGGCGGGTATTGGCCCAGATCTTGTCATTAACATGGCAAAACAAGCATGGCCTGTACAAATTATTGTGGTTGCATCACTTGATTTGCTTAAAGAGCGAGCAAAAGCATTAGATGCTTCAGTTAATTTTATTCCCTATGATGAAAATGCAGAAGCTACTCCACAAGAAGAAAATACCATCACCTATTTACACGTCGAGTTAGGGGCACCTTGTATTCCAGGCCAGCTCGACCCAGCAAATGGCCATTATGTGGTGGAAACTTTACGCGTTGCCTGTGATAAGAACATGAATGGTGAATTCGATGCCGTTGTTACCGGGCCAGTTCACAAAGGGTTGATCAACTCTGCAGGTATCGCTTTTAGTGGACACACTGAATATTTTGCTCATCAAGCGAATTGTTCAGATGTTGTTATGATGCTTGCTACTGAAGGGCTTAGAGTGGCATTAGTAACCACTCACATACCTCTAGCCTATGTTTCAAAAGCAATTACTCCTGAGCGTTTAAAGAAAGTCACTAACATTCTCAATCAAGACTTGATCAATAAATTTGGTATTGAACAACCTAAAATTTATGTTTGTGGCATTAACCCTCATGCAGGCGAAGACGGACATTTAGGCAGAGAAGAAATCGATGTTATGATCCCCGCGCTTGAAGAGCTCAGAGCACAAGGTGTTAACGCCATTGGCCCTCTACCCGCAGACACCATTTTTCAAAATAAATACCTTAAAGAAGCCGATGCTATTTTGAGCATGTATCATGACCAAGGCTTACCTGTATTAAAATATAAAGGCTTTGGTAAATCGGTGAATATTACTTTAGGATTACCGTTTATACGTACTTCTGTTGATCATGGTACAGCGGTAGAGCTAGCCGGAACTAATAAAGCTGATGCTGGAAGCTTTTATCAAGCCATTACCACAGCCATCACCTTAGCTAATAATCAAGCTTAATCTCTATCAAGCGTTTGGAGTAATTTTTAACATGAGTAAAAACTCACATTTAGGGCATCAAGCAAAAAAACGTTTCGGGCAAAACTTTCTGCATAATGAAGCGATAATTAGCAAAATTGTTGATGCCATTAATCCCGAACCTAATGAGAATTTAGTCGAAATTGGCCCTGGTTTAGGGGCACTCACTGAACCTGTGATTGAACGCGCTGGTGATATTTCGGTCGTCGAACTTGATAGAGATTTAGCTCATCGTTTACGCCATCATCCCTTTTTAACTAAACATCTCACCATTTATGAACAAGATGCACTAAAGTTTGATTTTGCGAGTTTAATTACAGATGATAAGCCTCTGCGCATTTTTGGTAACTTGCCGTATAACATCTCCACACCACTTATTTTTCATCTTTTGAGCTTCAAAGATAAAGTCAAAGATATGCATTTTATGTTGCAAAAAGAAGTGGTAGAACGCATGGCCGCTGGACATGATTGTAAAGCCTACGGACGCTTGTCAATAATGACTCAGTACCAATGTCAGGTTTTACCTGTGATGGAAATTGGCCCAGAAGCCTTTCAGCCGCCACCGAAAGTTGACTCTGCAATTGTGCGTTTAATACCGCATAAAACCATAAAAAATCCTGTGAAAGATATCGCTTGTTTAAATCAAGTTTGTTTAGCGGCTTTTAATCAGCGCCGCAAAACTATTCGTAATAGTTTTAAAAAACTCATCTCGGCAGAGCAATTAGTTGAATTAGGCATTGATCCAACACTACGACCAGAAAACTTAGCTTTAGATGACTATATAACGTTAGCAAATTATGTTCATGACCATAAAGTGACAGATGAAAACGCATCATAGCGTTAAAAATGATCATGACTCAGTCAACAAAAAAGGTTATTAATAAATATGATGGCAGATGATATCGCTAGCTTGATCAAGGTTTCAGTGAAAACTGCTTTTATTGCCGAGCAATCTCAGCAAATTGATCAAAAATATGTGTTTAGTTATACCATTACCATCACAAATAACAGCGATGAGCCTGTGCAATTATTATCTCGCTATTGGCTGATAAGCGACGCCAATGATGAAAAATCTACGGTTGTTGGTGAAGGTGTGATAGGCAAACAACCGATTATTTCGCCAACATGCAGTTTTGTTTATACCAGCGGATGTTTATTAAAAACACCTGTAGGAACAATGGAAGGACATTACGTGATGATTGATAAACAGAAACAAAGCTTCCAAGTCGACATTCCCATTTTTCGTCTTGCTGTTCCTAATATTGTTAATTAATTCATGGCTATTTATTTTATCGGTGATATCCAAGGTTGTTATACAGAGTTAAGAGCCTTACTCGATAAGGTAAATTTCTGCGCTGACAATGATCAACTTTGGGTGGCTGGTGACCTGGTTGCTAGGGGACCTGGTTCTTACCAAACTTTACAATATTTAATGTCACTAGGTGAAAGTGTTAAAGCCGTATTAGGTAATCATGATCTTCATTTATTAGCGATTTATGCTGGTATCAAAAAAGCCAAAAAAAGCGATCAACTTTCTGAATTACTTCATGCTCCAGATGCCGACCAACTCATTGAGTGGTTAGCACAGCAACCCTTATTACGAAAACTGCCTGATGAAAATGTTTACATGTCTCATGCTGGCATTTCCCCGCAATGGACGATTGCGCAAGCGGAAGAAATGGCAGAATTTGCTCATCAAAAAATTGCCTCACCAAAAAGAAATAAATGGTTGGCGCGAATGTATGGCGAGAAGCCTAATGATTGGCATAAAGCAAAGTCTTCTGAAGAGAAATTTCGTTATACGATTAATACTTTCACTCGCATGCGATATTGCAATAAAATGGGCAAACTAGATTTTGATTGTAAACAAGCACCTGATTTCGCACCAAAATCGCTTAAACCTTGGTACGAGTTAGCAACAAATCAGTTACAAAAAACCGCTTGGGTGTTTGGTCATTGGGCTGCTTTAATGGGAAAAACAGAGCATAAAAACTTATACGCAATTGATACTGGCTGTGTTTGGGGCGGTTACCTTACCCTGCTGCGATGGACTGATAAGCAAATATTTACTGAGCACGCCCATAAAAACTTACTTAAAAGCAATAACTAAAGATGATTTTCTTATGAAGGTTGTTATACTAAACTTTATTAAGGTATTTACTCTGTCCGTCGATAGAGAAATTACAAATAATAAAATAATTGCCTTACTAACCCCTGACTTAAAAAACAATTGGTGATATCGATGAACCTAACTGTTGCAATGAAAATAATTGGTGGCTTTACCATCATTACTATATTACTTGTACTCACAAGTATCATTTCACTTTATAATTTAAATAACATTCAATCCGCAACATATCAGCAGCGTGAGCTTTCAATTCCTACCTTAAGTGGCAGTAATGAATTAGCGAACGACTTAGTAAGAATTGGTAATCTTACCTTACGTGGATATTATCAAGACCAATTGCCACCATTAGCTGAAAATCTTAGTGCTTTTCAAGAGTTAGAGGGCAACTTTAATCAAAGTCTTAAAAACCTAAAATCGGTGGTCAGATCTGAACAAACCTTACTTAACAACCTTACTAAGGTTGATAGCGTTAATGAACTACTGCTAAATAATATTGCTGGTGTGTTCGATAACCGCAAAGTCAGTATTGAACAACTGAGTATTTTAAGAGAAAAAATCGATGTTTTAGAAGAAAAGGCCGATGATGCCGCTACGCTCATGTTGGACTTAGCCGATCACAGGTTAGCATCAACTAAACTTCAACGTGCTGTGAGTCTAGGTGAGCAACTTGAAACGCAATTAAACGGCATTGTTGCTTCAGGCTTTGAATATCGTGATTTGTTAAACGTGCAGTCAACCGAAATAGTCGAGAAAGAAATGACCAACTCGTATAACGATGTTAAACGTATCATTGCCGAAATCGAAGCTGAATTAACTTCCAATAACATTGATGAAATTGCTGAATCCATCGCAACAACGTTAGAAGACTTAGAAGCACTTCTAGCGAGTAATCAAAGTATTTTCTATCATAAAAACACGCAATTAGAAGCCATCAGAGTTGCAAGCGAGAAATTAGAAGGCGCAGAGAAAGAAATCGCAGAAGCCAGCGCTATTCTTATCAATCAAGTAGAGTTAGCGAATAAAACTACGCAAGAAACTGGCGAATTAGTTGAAAGCTCAGTGAACAGCGGTAACACACAAACAACTATCATTATGGTGATTTCTATTGGTTTAGCTGTATCAATTGCTTGGTTCACACTGATCAGTATTACGCGTCCGTTATCGCGTGTAAACGAAATGCTAAACGTGGTAGCTTCTGGTGATTTATCACGTAAGCTTGATGAGTCTGGAAAAGATGAATTTGCGCAACTTTCTAAAAACTGTAACCTTTTAATCGATAGCTTAAGAACATTAATCAATGGCATCGTCAGCCGTTCAACTCAACTGGCTACAGCAGCTGAGCAAACTTCAGCCGTTACTGCGCAAAGTACTACCGCTATTGAAGAACAACGTACACAAGTTGAACAAGCCGCTTCTGCGACAACTGAAATGAGTAGCACTTCGCAAAGTGTACTTTCGAGTGCCAATGATGCATTGGGCGAAATTAAGCAAGCCGATGACGAAGCAGAGCGCATTAAAGTTATTTCAAATCGAAATCGTAAAACCATCGAATTACTGGCTAATGAAGTTGAAGATGCTTCACAAGTAATCAACAAATTGCAGCAAGATAGTGCGTCGATTGGTGGGATCCTTGATGTTATACGTGGTATAGCTGAGCAAACTAACCTACTTGCATTGAACGCCGCGATTGAAGCTGCCCGTGCTGGTGAACAAGGCCGAGGCTTTGCCGTAGTTGCTGATGAAGTTAGAACACTTGCTAGCCGTACTCAAGAGTCTACACAAGAGATTCAAAATATGATCGAAGTGCTTCAAACCGGCGCAGAAAAAGCGGTTGCCGTTATGAATACAGGTAAAAAACAAGCGGCTGATTGTGTTATTCAAAGTGAAGAAGCTGACAAGGCACTTGAAACCATTACGCATGCCGTGCATGAAGCTTTTGATCGAAGCTCTCAAATTGCCACAGCCGCTGAAGAGCAAAGCGTGGTCGCACAT
The DNA here is from genome assembly GCA_036735825.1 of Alteromonadaceae bacterium. Taxonomy (GTDB): domain Bacteria; phylum Pseudomonadota; class Gammaproteobacteria; order Enterobacterales; family Alteromonadaceae; genus DAINNQ01. Next base: position 10,812 of record DAINNQ010000044.1, read on the forward strand.
GAAATCAGTGAGAACTTAGAGTCTATCGTGGCTATTGCTGAACAAACTTCATCAGGCTCAAGACAAACGGCAGAATCGAGTAGCGAAGTTGCTCGTTTAGCAGAAGAGTTACAATTGTCTGTACAAGAATTTAAACTGTAAACATACCTTCAGTTTTCTAAACAACAAAAAGCGCTACATAGCGCTTTTTTTGTCTAACTTTTTCAACTAACTTTTTAGCCTTACTTTTTCTGCTAAAGCTTTTTCCTCTATAAAACCTTAAGAAAAATTGTACCTATTCCTTTTATTCCAGTTCTTACCGAGAACATTACATAGAGATCAAGGTTTAAGTTCAGAGTATAAAAAAAGTACAAAGCAGTGAGTACAAGCAAAGATTACTGAGCGGTCAGCCATTCTCTAAAATGATTAATAGCAGCTTGGTTTAACGAGGTCAGTTCTTTTAAGATCTCTGTTTTTTTCGCCCAGCTTTCTGTCGATTTTTCGCATGAAACCAAAAGAGCATGCACACCAACCAAACCAACACTTCCTGTTGCTCCTTTCATTTTATGACAATAATCCTGCCATAGGGTTTGCGATTCATCAGTGATCGCTTGCTCAATATCTTGTAAATAGACGTCAGATTGTTGAATGTATAAATCTAGCATCTGTTGAACGATATCTTTCCCCAAATTATCAATATAGTCCGCGAGCAATTGTACATCTAACTGATTAATATTATTCACAAATAAAACCTTTAAACATAATAGAACGTACATTGTAGCAACTAGTAGGTGAATGTCATCCTTGATATGCACAATTTTTATTACAGAGTAATCGAGCTAGTTAGCTGGTTATGATTGCTTTTACCGTGCTTTTCATTCAAAATAGTCGCCTTTTTATTGGTTGCAAGCAAGCTTATTTATATTTTTTGATTTTTTGCTTGTACTAGAAAGAATGCACTTACAACTGGTTATGACTGAAGTTAGGAAAGACCTAGCCCTTTACGTAGCACAACACACTTCGGAGAATCCATGTCTACAACAATGCCTGATATTGCCAACCATACTACAGCCCAAACAGAAGGAACTTTAGATTGGGTTGGCATGAGCAATATAGAAATGCCTATTATGCTCGCTACAAAAGGCGAATCCCCTCGCATGGTCTCTGCTTTTGTCGATGCTTTTGTTAACTTAAATGATCCTTCAGCTAAAGGCATTCATATGTCTCGCCTTTATCTTTTACTCGACGAGCTTTCTAATACTGGTGAATTGAACTACGACAGTTTAGTTTCATTACTCAATGATTTTATTACCAGTCATCAAGAGCTAAGCGATAATGCTAAGGTTATTTTCAACTTTGATTATCATTTAAGAAGAAAGTCGTTAATCAGTGGTAAACAAGGTTGGAAAGCTTACCCAGTAAAAATCACAGGTCAAATCAATAAAGGCAAGCTCTCGGTAGAATTAG
>DAINNQ010000045.1:0-12197 GCA_036735825.1 Alteromonadaceae bacterium
ACGGGGAGTTTATTGCAAGATGTCGCCCGGGAGATTTTAGGTGATAGCATTTCTTTAGCGGTATTATCTGGGCCTACTTTTGCGAAAGAAATGGCAGCAGGATTACCAACCGCTATTTCATTATCATCAACAGATGATAGCTTCGTCACTGATATTTCTGATTTACTACACTGTGAAAAAACCTTTAGAGTGTATTCAAATAAAGATTTTATTGGCGTGCAATTGGGCGGAGCGGTGAAAAATGTCATTGCTATTGGCGCAGGCATGGCGGATGGTATTGGTTTTGGTGCTAACGCGCGTACCGCATTAATTACCCGTGGTTTAGTTGAAATGAGTCGCTTAGGTGCTGCTTTAAATGCAGAGCCATCTACCTTTATGGGCATGGCTGGTTTAGGCGATTTGGTTTTAACGTGTACAGACAATCAATCGAGAAATCGTCGTTTTGGCCTTGCTCTAGGTCACGGTGAAAATGTTGACCAAGCGATGAAAAACATCGGCCAAGTGGTTGAAGGCTATCGCAACACTAAAGAAGTTTATATGCTCGCACAGCGTATGAACGTAGAAATGCCAATTGTTGAACAAGTTTATCAAGTGCTTTATTGCGGAAAAAATGCCAAAGCTGCAGCCTCTGATCTTCTTTCTCGTGAACGAAAATTTGAGTAATTGATTGCGTTAGTTCAAGTTCACTCAAATTTTTCTAAATAACTTCAACTCGATTTGTTTGCTAACATTTATACTGAATTTTCAAAACCTAATTGTCGCCACGCTTCATAAATGATCACTGCCGTTGCATTCGATAAATTCATACTTCTACTGTCTTTAAGCATAGGAATGCGAATTTTATCACTGTCAGGTATTTTCTGACGAACCTCTTCTGGTAAACCCGCCGTTTCAGAGCCAAAGAGAATATAATCACCTTGAGAAAAGTTAACATCACCGTAATAGTTGCTTGCTTTAGTTGTAATCGCTAGAACGCGTTTAGGGTTTTCGTTTTCGATAAAGTCTTGATAGTTTTTGTGGCGTTTTATTGCTGCAAACTCATGATAATCTAAACCAGCACGACGAAGTTTTTTGTCGTCTAGATCAAAACCTAACGGTTCAATTAAATGTAACCTGAAACCTGAATTGGCACATAAGCGAATAATATTACCCGTATTAGGTGGAATTTGCGGCTGAAATAATACGACGTCTAACATTTAGCATTTCTCTGAATAAATATCGTCAATATTATACCTTGTGCTTATGCTAAGAGAAAAGCCTTGCTATCATTAAGACAACATCACGAGTACAGAACACAGCAGTCATTGATATGAAAGAAACCGAAGATAATTATAATTTTCTCGTTAAATTGGCGGCATTTTCTGCTACCGCCGTGGCGTTATTACTCGTTATTCTCAAGTTGTACGCATGGTTAGCGACTGATGCTAGTTCCATGCTGGCGTCGGCTACCGATTCATTATTGGATTTGTTTGCTTCAATCATGAACGTGGTTATTCTAAGATTTGCTTTAGCTCCTGCTGATAAAGAGCATAAATTTGGACATGGTAAAGCCGAAAGTTTAGCTGGCTTAGTGCAAGCGGCTTTTGTGTTAGGTTCTGCGTTATTACTTATGATCAACGGTGTTGAGCGAGTGATCACCCCAAAGGCTATAGTTCATAGTGAGGTGGGTATTTGGGTCAGTATTATCGCGATTGTATTAACGCTTGGCTTGGTTGTGATCCAAAAAATAGTGATAACTAAAACGCAATCGCTAGCAATTACTGCGGACTCATTACATTATCAATCGGATTTATTATTGAATTTGGGGGTCTTGGCTGCACTATTTTTAAGTCAAGGTTACTGGATGCGTGCTGATGGCGTTTTTACTTTGTTAGTGGGCATTTACTTAATGGTAGGCGCAGGAAAAATAATGTGGCTTAGTGTTCATCATTTAATGGATCATGAATTATCGTTAGAAGAAGTAGAACAAATTAAAGCGATTATTCTCAAACATGACAAAGCATTAGGGTTGCACGAATTAAGAACGCGACAAGCTGGGCAGCAGCGCTTTATTCAATTTCATTTAGAGCTTGATGATAAATTAACGTTATTTGAAGCACATAGCATTGGTGAGGCGATAGAGCATGACATTGAGCAAGCGTTGGCGCCCTGTGAAGTGTTTATTCATCATGATCCAACATCTGTTGTCAGAGAAACCGCCAATAATCTTCCAAACACATAAAATCGCTTAAGCAGAGCTTAATCATTATTTTGGTTGAGCTTTAACCAATTGACGATAGCTGCTAATGCTTGATTGCGGTAAAGATCTTTTTCAAAAAATAATTCGTGTTTGGCATCCGCGATAATTATTGGCTGCCCATTTTGGCAAAAATCAGGGTTGAGCTTGTTTAACGCTGAGCAAAAATGATTTTGTGCTTGATTATCAACAACCGTGTCATCACCAGCCTGTAAAATAGTCACAGGAGTGGTAATTTTGTCTAACTGCTCAAAGATCCGTGAATGGGTTGCTATGGCTTGCTTTAACCAATTAAACGTCACGCCGCCCAGCTGTAATTTCGGTTCTTGCTTATATAAATTGATAAAATTTTCATAGCGTATTGCTGATTGCATTAACGTATTGTCTTCAAAGGTATTGGCTTGATAATCGCCTTGGCCAACAAAGTACCAAGCTTGATCACTAAAAATATTATTGAAGAACTGGCCTGAATTAATGAGAGTTTTTGCTAGCCAATCAGGTAGCCCGCCTTTATTAATGGCAATCATAGGTGATGAAAGTAAAGCGGCTTTAATCGTATGTGGATATTTTTGCATCATCCTAATTGCTATTGCACCTCCCATTGAATGGCTGAGTAACAAAGGTTTGCTGCTAGGGGAGCAATAATTGTTAATCTCGGTGTTGATAAAAAAATGGAGGTCATCAGCATAATCATCAAAATGCTTTACATAACCTTTGTGAGGATTATCTAATAACCGCTCTGATAATCCTTGGCCTCGATGGTCAATAATAAAAAGATTGAAAGGTTGTTTATAAAGATCGAAAGCCATTTCTTGATATTTGAGGTAACCCTCAGAGCGCCCAGGAGAGATCACTAAGCAGGGGGCTTTTTCATTTTTGATAAAAGCCGCGTAATTGACTCTTTTATCGTCTACACCTTGAAATGAGGAAAATTTTCCTGATTGCCAAAAAAGAGCTATCTCATTATTTAGTGAGTTATTGAGGTGACTTTCTTGGGAGAAATCGTTAGCCATAGCCATAAAAGAACTTATTGCACTCAAAGAAAATATAATTAAAAACCAAAGTCTTATCTTTATTAAATGACTTGTCATTAGGTGTTTTTTATTATTTAGTTTAACGGCAATTCTATGGTAATTGTTAAGCCGCCGCTATGATTATTTTGTGCGCTGATTTTCCCATTGTGCATTTCAATGGCTTGTTTGGCGATAGCTAATCCCAGGCCAGTTCCGCCTGAGTCACGATCTCTGGCATCAGATACGCGATAAAAAGGTTTGAATAATAAGGACAGTTGTTGCTCAGGCACACCGATACCGTTATCAGTCACCGAAATAATAACGCGTTTAGATTCGAGGCTATCATGTTTATGACAATTGACACTGATGCTGCTTTGCTGATGACTGTACTTAATTGCGTTAATAAGGATGTTATTGATTGCACTAAGAAAAAGATTTTGATCGAGTAACATTTTATCCTTAAAGCTTGATGCTAGCTCAATGGTGATTGCTTTTTCATTTGCTAAAAATTGAGCATCTTCGGTTGCTTGGATGAGCAACTTATCAACATTAAGCTCCGAAAGTTGGAGATCTTGGCAGCTATTTTCTAAACGAGAAAGTGAAAGTACGTGGTTGATCATATTATCTAATTGCGCAATTTCGCGCTCACAACGCTCAACATGTTTTTCAACTTGCACTTTATTATCGAGAGATTTTGTCACTAAACCTAAGGCAATTTGCAGACGCGTCATAGGAGAACGTAACTCATGAGAAACATCAGCTAGTAAACGCTGATGCGCATGAATATTCGCTTTTAATTTATCAGCCATTTGGTTAAAACTATTCGCCATGGCACCCAACTCGTCGTTGCGTTTTGTCGCATCGGTGACACGTATGTCGTAATTGCCATTGCCAAATTCCAGTGCTGCACTTTTTAACGCTAAAATTGGCTTGGTCAGGGTTTTCGCCAAAATCCAACATAAAATAAAACTGACAAACAAGGGGATCACGAATCTAGCCCATGTTGGTAATTGCATGAAAACTGAGCCTAAATGCGGGCTTTTTACACGAATTGCGGCATAAAATTGATAAGGTTGATTGTTGACATTGATGATTTCAGGCCCTGTTATTCGGATAAACGGAAACTGAATAGACGTTTGATGAGCGATATCATTTTTCTGTAAATATAAAGATATATTTTTTAAGTATCTTTTTTCATGAAAATATACCTCTTGGTTTTGCTCATTTTTAATCAAAATGCTCATGCCTTTTGGAAAAGGTTCATGCTCAAGAATTTGTTGAATGCTTTTAGGTTGTTTTCGGGTGATACGTTTTTTTAAATGGGCGAGTTTACGTAAATCACCTTGATGCGTTTCTATGATTGTACTTTCTTGTTCTAATTGCGCAGAAACAAAACGAGTAATGGCGATTGAGGATATGGTGATCAGCCAAAAAGACAAAAACAGTTTGACACCAATTGAAGAAAGCGCGCGAGGTAAAGAAAAAGTCATTTTATCGCCTAACCGTTTTTCCCTGATAAAAATATATAACCCGCACCGCGAATGGTTTTTAATTTATCAGATGAGCTGTGTTGTTGTAATTTTCGACGAATGTTACTGACATGCATGTCGATACTTCGGTCAAAGGCACTCAGTTTGCGTTGCAATATTTGCTCTGAAATTTCATTCTTACTGACAATTTTACCTACTTGAGTCATTAACAAGGCTAAAATTTGATATTCTGTCCCCGTAAGTTCTATGAGCTGTTGTTCACAAAATACTTCTCTGGTTGCTGGAATAAGGGTAACTTGGTTTATGTCGAGTTGTTGATTCTCTGTATGTTGGTTTTTGACGATATCAATTCGTCGTAGAATGGCGTTAATTCTGGCGAGCAATTCACGGTGTTGGAAAGGTTTCGCTAAATAATCATCAGCACCTAACTCCAATCCTAAAATACGATCTGCATCGTCACCTCTTGCAGTTAACATAAGAATTGGCGTTGTATGCTTGCCGCCTAGCGCTTTGAGTACCTCAAAACCTGTAAGTCCTGGCATCATGACATCCAGTAAAATGAGTGAATAGTTTTGAGTTTGCGCCTTAGCTAAACCACTTATACCGTCATGACAGCAATCAAGCGTAAAACCTTCAAAAGCAAGGTAATCACTTAACAATGACGTTAATTCTTTATCATCATCAATCATTAATAAATGTTTATTTTCAGTCATCATAGTTATCGGTATATTTATTGGTAAAGTTATCGGTTTTTATTACAGCCATTTTCATCATAACTTACAACAAGTGATAAACGGATATCTTTACATAACATTTACACTGCTTTGCGTTTCTTTGCGTTGAAATAGATACACTTATTTGGAATCTTTAAACCAATGCCAGAGGAATAATCCATGAATATCCAAACTAAATCATTAAGCAGTTTATTACTTGCAACAAGCTTGATGTTAACATTTTCCATCCCTGTTAGCGCTAATGAACAAATGAACAATACGCGTGAAATGAGTCAATCTCATCAAGGAGAAAACAAGCGACAGTTTAAACATAAGTTTAAAAAGTTAGCGAAATATTTACAGTTATCTACAGAACAGCGAGAAAAAGTGAAGGCCATTTTTAAACAGGCTAAAACAGATAAGATGGCGCATCGTGAAACGTTATTAGGCTTTAAAGAACAGGTGAAAAGTTTATTAGACGCCCCGATTTTTGATGATAATGCGTTTGTTCAGCTTCATAGTCAATATCAAAGCCAGTTGACACAGGGAGCGTTAATTAAGATGAAAGCAAAACACGCTATGTTGCAAACCTTATCGGTAGAACAACGTGAAAAATTGGAAAACTTTAAAGGAGCGCGTGGGTTATTTCATTAAACTAAATGAAAAAATCTTAGACATTTTACTTTCTACTGGCTTGTTATTAACCTGAGCTGGTAGAAAGCGCCACTTTGCCATTGCGGTACGAATAGCGTTTCTAAAGTAGCTCACTTTACTTTTTTGTTCAAATTCAATGTCTTTAACATAACCGTTAACATCAATAATAAACTCAACGGTTACGTCAATCTCTATACCTTTACGTTTTGCTGTTGAAGGATACTTAGGGTCAGTTGACGTTAAAATTTCTGCCGATTTAGTGCTTAACTTAGGCTTTACTACTTCTTTCTTTTCAGCCGAAGAGATAGTGAAAAGTGGCTTCTTGATTGTAGGCTTAACCTGCTTTTTCTTAACAGGTGAAATAAGGTGATCCCTTGTATTTTCAGAAGCATCGGCAGTTGAATTGTCGTAATTAGGCTCTTTCGATAAATCAGCTACTTGAGATGAATAAGGATTATTCATTCGAATATTTTTATTGCTCGAATCGGTTCTTTCAAAAGCTTGTTCAGAAATAGAAAGCGCTTGATTGTTTGCTAATAAATTATTGCTGTTTTCAATCGACTTGTCTTTGTTTGTTTGTTGAGAACGAATAGGCTGGTCTGAATTCACTTTACTGATAGTGATTTGTTGACGCTTGTCGACTGACGTAGTGTCATTCGCTATTTTATTATTAGCACCTTCAAATGCATTAAAAGGTGTATCGTTATTATTGTTTACTGATTTAACGGTTTGGCTATTTTCTACAACTTTTTGAAAGGGTTGTGCGTCAACGAAATTATTATCAGTGATGGTTATGGCTTCATTATCAGTAGCTTTATCTTGTTGTAATAATAAACGTGCAATCGACGTGGCAGATAAATCATCCGAACTACTAGGTTTTTGTTGGATAAATTCATTGGCCGTTTGAAATAATGAAATTCTGCCCGACGTAAAGTCGATAATATTACTATTTAAATAAGGCTTTATCGCGACGACAACGACAGAAAAAATAATCAACACGGATGCTAAAAATTTACCTGAGTCATCAGTTGATGAACAATGATGTTGATCAACTAATCGTACAACTCGTTGTTTTAAATCACCCCCAGATGCCGCCATAGCCATGGTTGGAATAGCATGATGACGATGCTTTGAACAAATCGTCGCTGTATCGGCTAAGGTGTGAGCGTAAGCGATAGCATCACCTGCAATGGTAACCGCAATATCGTCACTACAATACTCACGCTCATTACGCATTTGTTTTGATATCCAACGAACACAAGGATGGAAAAATAATAATGTTTCAACCAAGGTTTGAATAAAATTGACTAAATAATCATGACGGCGAATATGAGCGAGTTCATGTAATATCAACATGTCTAATTGCGCAGGAGCTAATCCTGAAATCATCGACGCTGGAATTAAAATTACTGGCTTTAACCAACCAATCGCCATAGGAATATCTGCTTTAAGCGAAATTAATAAACTAGGCGTTTTTCGTAAACCCACTTGTTGAGCAAGCTTAATAAAACGCGTATTAAGAGCGCCATCAGGTTCAACAACCCCGATTTTAGGTAATTGATTCACACTATAAAGTTCGATAAAGAGTTTACTTGCTAGCACGGCAACCATCACCAACCAGAATATGGAAACATAAGGAAGCGCATCAAAAAATTCTAAATACCAGATAAACGTTTCATTACTGGCGAGGCTTTGTGTGCTAATCATCGCAGCAACATCATAGGCTTGATTGGCTGCTTGACTATAGTCGGGTTGATATATCGTAATATAAGTGATGATAGGAGCAATAAAGCTCATCAACATGGCTGCTGTGGCCCAAGTATAACGATATTGAGGTTTATCATAAGGCGTTAGGACTAATAAAAATTTTAATGCGAGCGCAATTAAACCCCCTTGCCATAAAAAATGGATAAGAGTTAAAGCTAAATTGTATAATAAGGGACTACTTTCAAAGTTTTCCATCATTTTCCTTTTTAATAGCTTTCCTAACGTTTTACTTTATTGATCTTGTTGTTCTAATTGGTTGAGTAATTGACGAATATCCGCAATTTCTTCTTTACTGGTTGATTCGTCTAACGCTCTCATTACTAATTTTGAAGTTGAACCACCAAACGCTTTACTGATTAAATCTTTTAATAAAGAAGATTGCGTATACATTTGGCTGTTTGCCGCGGCATACACATGCGCTCTATTACTTTCGTCGCGAATAACCAAGGTTTTTTCGTGCATGATTTGTAAAATTTTTAAAACCGTTGTGTAACCTGTTTTTTGGGTTTCACTCACCGCTTCATGTACCTGACGAACTGTCGCAGGACCTAGTTTCCAGAGAATATTAAGCAAAGTCAGCTCTGCTTCTGTAGGCTTGATACCGTTATTATCTCGAGCCATTTAAGTTCCTTAAAGCAATATTGAATAGATTGTTACAGCTTTACTACAAATAGTTACCGTAATATTACGAACTTAATCGTATCTCGTGTTGATAAAATGAGCAACCATAAATATCAATTAATTTCTTTGATCTGTAACATACTGAATTTAAAATGGTAAAAGGGAATTTTGACGAGGGATGTTTATTTCTCTTTACAAATTTTTAACAAATCACGGCTGTTTTTCGGGAAATTGGTAAATATCGCATCAACGCCAAATGCTAAGCAAATGCTAATATCTTCAAGCTTGTCGACTGTATATACCCACACTTCTAACCCTAAACTGTGAATATCATCAACAAAATTTTCAGTGAGAGAGGCTATGTCTTGATTAACCCCTTGGCAATGCAATTGCTGGGCAAGTTGTTTGCTGTCTAATGGAGAATGAGCAATCAGCGCAGCAGTTGAAATATGCTGACATATGTTTTTACAAGCAAGAATCATCGGGTGATTAAATGATGAAAGGACAAACTGTTCGAAGGTAAAACCATACACTTGAGTTGCTTTGAGCAAAAGCTGATTTAAAAGGTTAAGTTGTTGGTTAATATCAGCTTTGCTAACAGAAGTCGTTTTTATTTCAATGTTAATTAATAGGCGCCCAGCAATATGAGCCAATACTTGCTCTAACGTGACTAAATACTGATTTTCACCTAAAGCTAATTGTGTTAATTGCTCAAGGGAATAATCATTGTAATGGCCTTGACCATTGGTCGTTTTATTCACATACGCATCGTGGATAACAATAAATTGTTTGCTGGCATGATGAAAGTGTACGTCAAGTTCAATTCCATCAGCGCCTTGGACAATGGCTTGTTCAAAGGCAAGGAGCGAGTTTTCAGGAAACTCGCCGCTTGCACCACGATGAGCAATAATCTTCATTAGCTTTTAACAGACTCAGTTTCAGCTTGGTGAATAATGTCAGCATAATGCTCACCTAAACGTGTCACGGTTTCAGGTCCTGCGTTTTCATTAAATTCAATCATGTTCGGTGAAAATGTTGAGACAACCGTTGAACCTAATTTAAAGCGTCCCATTTCATCACCCTTTTTGAAATGAATGGCATCAACACCGGTTGCAGGATAAGACCAACGGAAAATATCTTTACCTGCTGGTGGTGTCACGGTGCCAGCCCATGTTGTTTCAATGCTTGCTACTATCGTCGCACCAACGAGTACCATAGCTAATTGACCAAATTCTGTATCAAATATAGCCACAACTCGTTCATTTCGGGCAAATAAATCAGGCACATTATTGGCTGTTAATGGATTAACTGAAAATAAGTCACCCGGTACATAAATCATCTCGCGCAAGGTCGCAGCCATAGGCATATGTATGCGATGATAATCTTTTGGCGCTAAATAAATGCATGAAAATTTTCCGCCCTGAAAAGGAGCTGCAGTTTTTTCATCTCCACCCAATAAACTGGTTAAGCTGTAATTAAATCCTTTTGCTTGAATAAGTTGGCCAGCAACAATATCACCTTGTTGGCTGATCGCTCCATCAACAGGATAACAAAGTGTCATTTTATCTTGATCAATAGTGCGAGCACCTTCGGCTAATTCACGGGTGAAAAAATCATTAAAAGTGGCAAAATCTTCAGCATTTTTGAGTTTAGCCTCTGCCATATTAATGCCGTAAGCGTTAATAAAAGCTTTAATTGCTTTAGTGGTTAACCAACCCGCTTCTGCCGCAGCAAATTTACCCACTAAGCGTGAAATGGCATGTTTAGGCATAATATATTGCAGCGTAATTTTTAACTTATCTAATGACACAGAGTTTTCCTTTAGTTTTTCAATAGGGTAATAATTTTTAATTAATCGTTAAATCGTGAGGTTAAAGTGTTTTCATTTAGGCTATTTAATATCCGTTGAAAACTCGCCAACCGTTTTGGATGTATTTTACCGTCATCAACCGCAGCCACCAAGGCACAGCCAGGATCTGTTTGATGCTTACAATCTCTAAATTTGCATAAGCCAAGAAAATCTTCAAATTCGACAAAACCATGACACACTTGTTCTGGCGTTAAATGCCATAAGCCAAATTCTCTAATGCCAGGTGAGTCAATTAAATCACCGCCTTGCTCGAAATGATATAATCTTGCTACCGTTGTGGTGTGTTGGCCTAAGCCTGAATTTTCAGACACTTCTTGCGTCACCACCCCAAGTTCGGGTATTAGCGAGTTAGTGAGTGTTGACTTTCCTACGCCTGATTGACCGACAAAAATGCTGGTATTATCTTTCAGCTGAGCTTTTAATGCTGCGATCCCTTCTTGGCTTTTATTGCTAGCATAAATAATTTGATAGCCAATATCTCGGTAAATAGCTAATTGCTGTTCAATATCTTGTTTATTTTCAGTGGTTAATAAATCTATTTTATTGAGTAAAATGACGGGTTTTATTTTAGTTTCTTCTGCAGCAACAATATAACGATCGATAATGTCAGGATTAAATGCGGGCAATACCGAAGAGACGATAATAATTTGGCTAATATTTGCGGCAATAGGTTTAACACCGTCATAAACATCTGGTCGACTTAACACCGATTTTCGTTCGTGTACGGCTTCAATAACCCCAGAAATGCTGTGTTCAGTTTCCTTGCCTTTTCGCCAGAGGATTTTATCCCCACAGATTAAAGAGCCGACACTGCGCCTTAAATTACATCGAAAAATATCACCGTTTTCGGCTTCAACATCAGCGTGTTGACCAAAGCGACTTATCACTGTTCCTAATTGTGCTTCACCTAATTCGTCATCTTGCCACTGCATAGGTTCAGCTTTATTGGCAAGCTTTTTAGCTTGATTCGCTTTGATGCGTCTTACTTGACCTTTGGTTAATTTTTTAGCTTTTGCCACGAGAATTTTTCATTTTGTCTATAGTTACCTGTAAGAGCTAAGTTTAAGCGCTTGTTATAATAAAGTGTTTTAATCAAAGTTAATTGTCACGTATTATACTGATAAAATTGTTTTTCATCTAATACTTGTCACTCGGTTTATGTAAACAAGTAAATATCTAGTTAAGGGACGGCTATGTCTTGCAGTGAGACAAATTTAATTTGGTTAGATTTAGAAATGACAGGTTTAGAGCCTGAGCATGACGTTATTTTGGAAATTGCCAGTATTGTGACTGATAGCCAATTGAATATTATTGCTGAAGGGCCTGTTTTTGCTATTCATCATGCCGATAGCGTATTAGATAATATGAATGAATGGTGTATTGAAACGCATGGTAAATCAGGTTTAACGCAACGTTGTCGAGAAAGCCAAACCTCTTTGGCAACGGCAAGTGCTGAGACGATTAAGTTTCTGGAAAAATATGTCCCATCAGGTGCATCACCAATGTGTGGCAATAGCATAGGGCAAGATCGACGCTTTATTAATAAATATATGCCAGAGTTTGAAGCATATTTTCATTATCGTAATCTGGATGTCAGCACGATAAAAGAACTAGCGCGTCGCTGGAAACCTCAAGTTCTTGATAAAGTTGTCAAAAAAGGGGTTCATTTAGCGTTAGATGATATTCGAGAGTCGATTGCTGAGCTAAAAGTGTATCAAGAGCATTTTTTTAAGATTTAACGTAAAAGAGAAAAAGCCGAGATGAAAGCACCAAAGGGTGCTTTTTTTGATAAATGACTTGCAGGTCTGACCAGTTCGATCAACAATCTTATCT
>DAINNQ010000046.1:0-12143 GCA_036735825.1 Alteromonadaceae bacterium
TTTTAACGGCTAGCGCGGTACCGCTATTAGAAAGCATGAGTATTTCTGGTGAAGTGTTAGAAAATTTATACATTAAAGATAAAGTGAAACAAGCGGCAGACAAAGTGAGAGAAGGCACAAGTTTACGTTTATCGCTTGAGCAAACGAAACTTTTTCCGCCAATGATGATCCATATGATAGCAAGTGGTGAAAAAAGTGGTCAGTTAGAGCACATGTTAGGTCGCGCAGCTGATAACCAAGACAGAGAGTTTGAAGCGTTAATGAATATTTCATTAAAAGCGGTTGAACCAGCAATTATGGTGACCATGGCAGGTATAGTGTTATTTATTGTGATGGCGATTTTACAGCCTATCCTGCAATTGAATACGTTAATAGGAAATTGATATGAGTAAAAAAATGCATGTTAAGAAACAATCTGGCTTTACTTTATTAGAGATTATGGTGGTACTCGTTATCATCGGCATAATTGCTAGTATGGTGGTGCCGAACCTTATGGGCAGTCAAGATACTGCACGTGAACAAAAAGCGGTGATCGACATTGGCTCGTTAGAAACGGCGTTAGGTATGTATCGCTCGCAAAACTACAACTACCCAACCACAGAGCAAGGGCTTGAAGCGTTAGTTACTCAAACAGAAATTGAGCCTGTGCCACGTCGTTTTCCAGAAGGTGGTTACATAAAACGTTTGCCTAAAGATCCTTGGGGCAATGATTATCAGTTATTAAACCCAGGTGAACATGGCAATATGGATATTTTTTCTATGGGCCCAGACGGTGAAGCAGATACTGATGATGATATCGGTAATTGGAACTTAGGCGATTACCAATAAACGTTCGCGTTAATCATGCACAATGATAAATAGCCGTTACTTTTCTTATGAGATCATGCCGTAGCAACATCAACAACAAAGGATTTACCTTAATTGAGGTGTTGCTAGTGATCGTTGTCGTCGGCATTATGGTGGCGGCAATTCAAGTCAATTTTTCTTCAAATAAACCCGAAGCACTCCTTGAGCAAGAAAGCACACGCTTTGCTAGTGTGTTTAATCTTGCCAGTGAATATGGCTTATTAAATAACATCGAGTTAGGTTTATATATTCAGCATAACAGTTATCAGTTTGTTGGCTTTGATGGTGTACGTTGGAGCCCGTTACCTGACAACGAATTGCTTGCGGTTTATCAATTACCCGAAGCGGTAGCCATGACGTTAGTTTTTGATGATTTGCCACTCGAAGAGCCTTCACTGATTAGCGCGCAACTGTTTACGCCAGATGACGAGTTACTTGAGCAAATGAGCCAAGACTTATCTGAAGATAAAAAGCCGATAGTGCCACATGTTTTTTTATTATCGGGTGGAGATATTACGCCGTTTCGCGTTATTTTTTCCTTGCAAGAATCAATGTCAGTGCTGCCTGATATTACTTTTCACGTCACCGGTTTGTACAGCACACCCGTATCATTAACAGGTCCTTTTAATAACGGTGAACGCCGTGATTAAACAAGGAGAATGGCTTTCATTCAAACTTAAATATCAATTCAAGCAAGCACTTGGCTTTACGTTAATCGAAGTTTTGTTGGCGTTATCTGTTTTTTCGTTAGCGGGTTTAGCTCTGTTAAATACTGCTGACACACATTTTAATAGCCTCGCGAATATCGAAAATAAAATGATCGCCGATTGGGTGGCTTCTAATCAGTTAGTTGAAGCAAACTTAGATAAAAGTTGGCCGCCGAAAAACAACCAAAGAGGTACGAGTGAAATCGCAGGTCGTGAGTGGCATTGGCTGCAAAAAGTGATAAAAACGCAAGATGAAGACATGCGTGCGATTGTTGTTGAAGTGCGCTTTAATGAAAAAGATCAGTTGGCGCTTACTAGCTTGATGACTTATGTATCAAAAGGTGATGGTAAGTGATGCTTAGCGAAAATGCTCAAATTAAAGCTCATATTAAGGGCTTTACTTTAATCGAAGTATTGCTCGCCATAGCTATTTTTGCGGTGATCAGTTTAGCCAGTATGAATATATTTGATGGCGTTTTGAAAAGTGAAAAAATGTCGAAAGACAAAATGCAGCGCTTAAATGATATTCAACGAGCCTTGTTAATTATTGAACGCGACTTTTTACAAATCACGCGCCGATCAGTGCGCTTTGAAGGTGAACCACCGAGTAAAGATTTTATTTATGCAAGTGATGGCGGCTTTTCTTCCAATGAACAAGCAATCGCTTTTGTGCGTGCAGGTTGGATAAACCCTGGGTTATTGATCCCACGGAGTGATGTTCAATCAGTTGCTTATCGCATTGAAGATAAGACATTAGAGCGACTTCATTTTAATTTTGTTGATGCGGTTGTGGGTGAAGAACCCAAAGTACGACAACTGATCAGTAACGTCAGTTCTTTTAAATTAGCGTATTACTATCAAAAAAAATGGCAAGATGAGTTAATAAAATCGCAACTTCCCCAAGCCATTCATTTAACCATAGATACAGAAGATTTTGGTGTTATCGAAAGAAAGTTTCTTGTTGCCGAACCTGCGCAAGCTTCAAGCACAAGAACAGGCAATCAAAATCAAGGTCAGGGTGATGGTAATAATTCTGAGCAAAACGGTGCTGATCAAAACAGCTCTGATCAAAATAATGCTAGAGAAGTAGATGATCAAAGATGATGCGTTCGGTAAATAACACTCAACCAGCTGTTAGCGCTCAACCCATTTATAACAGGGGCGTGGCATTAATTACGGTCATGCTGATTGTCGCTTTAGCCGCGATCATTGCGACACAAATGCTCGCCCGCCTGCAATTTCAAGTGCAAAGAACCACTAATATTAGTTTTAACCAACAAGCGTATTGGTATGCCATTGGCGCAGAATCTTTTGCCAAAAGAGTGTTGATCACTAGCTTCGAAGGCGAACAAGAAACGACTCATTTAGGGCAAATGTGGGCACAAGGGAAAACCACGTTTCCTGTCGATTTTGGCCAAATCAGTGGTGAAATTATCGATATGCAAGCCTGTTTAAATTTAAATGCTGTGCGTAATGAAGAGCAAAACCCTAACGATAGAACGAAAAAAGCGCCCGCACGCCAAGCGTTAGAAGAGTTAATTATTGCTCTTAATATAGAAGGTGTCGGTGAATTTGAAGCAGAATATATGGCTGATGCGTTAAATGATTGGCTAGATGATGACAGTGCCATTGTTAGTGCTGGCGGCGCTGAAGATAATGATTATGCTTCGAAAGAATTCCCTTATTTACCTGCGAACTATTTTCTCGCTAGTGTTAATGAGCTGCGCGTGATTGAACATTTTACCGTGCCTGTTATTGAAGCATTAAAAAAACATGTCTGCGTGATCCCCAATAGTAATATTCATCAAATCAACGTAAACACTTTAACGACAGATAATCCTGAATTATTACAAGCATTGTTAGCTATTTCTCGTAATGATGCCGAGCAAATTTTAGCGGCTCGAGAATCTGAAGGCTTTGATAATATAGAACAATTTTATAAATTACCCGAAGTGGTAAAACTGAAATTAACCGAAGAACAAAAACAGCAGTTTGTTGTTGATAGTGAATACTTTAAACTACATGCATCAGCAAATTTTAATAATAGTTATTTGCAATTAAATTCGATTTTACAAGTGGCAAATAACAATCAAATTAGCGTAATTAGCCGCACTATAGGACGTGACTAATGGCAGAACAATTAATAATAAGACTTGGTAGTCAAGCTAATGAAGTCATTCATTGGTTAATTTGGTCTCCAACTGAACAAGGTATTATTGGCAGTGGCGAAGTGAGTGGAGCGCAGCAGCTTTCGTCGCTTCAAGAAAAATCTACTTCAAGGCAAGTGATCATTTTAGTACCGGGTGCTGATGTAGCACTTAAACGTTTATTTGTGCCAGCAAAATCTAAAAAAGCGATGCAACTTGCCGCGCCGTACATGCTTGAAGATGAACTAGCACAAGAGGTTGAGCAAGTATTTTTCGCTTATGGTGATGTTAGCCAACACAATGAAAAAGAAAACTGCTTTATTGCCGCTATTGCAAAAGAGCAAATGCAATTATGGTTAAGCTGGTTAAGTGCCGCAGGTATTGAAACCAAGCGCATGTTGCCTGATGTATTAGCGTTACCTGATTTGGAGCTTGATGATCAACGTTGGCAAGCTATCCAATTAAAGCACCAGGTGTTGGTGCGCCAAGGGCCATGGGCAGGTGTGGTTATTGATGAAAGTTTATGGTGCTCGGTAAGTGAATTATGGAGCACTAAACAGGAAGTGAGCATAGCTGCATATTCACAATTGCCTGAAACGACAGCGACTATTGATATTGCACATAAGCCTGAAGAATTACCTTTAGCCCTTTTTGCTCAGCATTTATCTCAGCAGACATTTAATTTATTGCAAGGCGAGTTTAAAGTTAAAACACAACGCTCACCGCTATTAAAAACTTGGGCTTGGGCGGCAGGTTTTATTTTTTGCGCCTTATTGCTTAACGTCATTATTAAATCTATGACGTTAATGAAAATTAATGATCAACAAGCCATGATTGAGCAACAAATTATCGCACAATACAAAGCGGCATTTCCTGAAACTCAACGGGTGAGAATTTCGACGATACGTTCGCAGTTAAAAAGAAAGTTAGCAGAAGTGGGATCAAGCACAAGTGATGGTGACTTTTTGGCTTTATTAGTGCAATTACAGCCTGCTTTTGCCCAAGTTCCAAGCTTAAAACCTGACAGTATTAAGTATGATAATAATAGGAATGAATTACGTTTGCAGGCAACCGCTAAAGGCTATCAGCAATTTGAACAATTTAAAGTGTTGTTAGAATCCAAGCAATTAAGTGTTTCGCAAGGCGCACAAAACAGTCAGGGCGATGAAGTGTCAGGGTCTTTTAGTATTACTCAAAAAGCAGGAGGTCAATCATGAAAACATGGTGGCTTCAATTAAATGTTCGCGAACAAAAACTGATTGCTTCATTAGGAAGCGTTCTCGCGATCTTCATTTTATATAGTTTTATTTGGCAACCCCTCAATGAAAATATTGAAAAAGGCCAAAGTAAATTATCAAGCAGAGAAGCATTATTAGCCTTTGTGAGTGCTGAAACAGAGCGTTATAAAAGCCTAAAAGGCAAAGGTGTTAGTCACAGCAATGGCAGCTTATCGAGCATAATTAATCGTAGCGCCCGAGAGCAAAATATCACCATTACGCGTGTGCAACCTCAAAGCTCAGATGTGCAAGTATGGATTGATAATGTCGCTTTTACTCAATTGTTAACTTGGTTAAAAGACATAGCAATTAATGAAGGTATACAAGTAAAAAATATCGACTTAACCAGTACAGAGTTGTCAGGGCAAGTGAGAGTGAAGCGCTTGCAATTAGGGAAAGGTTAATGAAGAAGTCATTAGTTATTATCGTTTTTGTCAGTGCGTACTTACTTTTTTTATTGGCGACAATTCCAGCGTCGATCATTGTCAGTAATGTCAAATTGCCTAATAATATTTTGCTTGGTGAAGTGACGGGTACTGTTTGGATGAGTGAAATCAGTGCTGTGCAAGTGGATGATGTCATTATTGAAAATGTTGCCGCTAATTTAAGTTTTCTTTCATTGTTGTTACTTAACCCAAGTGTTGAGTTAACGTTCGGAGATGCCTTAGTTGCAGGACCTGAAGGAAAAGCAAAAGTATCAGGCTTGTTATCTGACTTGCAAATAACAGAAGCAAAAGTAAATGTTCAAGCTAATGAAATAGCGAAAAAATTAACTTTTCCTGTTGATGTTACAGCTCATAGCTTTCTTGATATTACTATTGATGAGTTTATTGCTGGCAAGCCATTATGTTCGCAATTAGCGGGGAGATTGACTTGGGCAGATGCCGCGATTACCACCTTTGATAATAAAGTGACGCTAGGTGATTTGTCAGCAGATTTAATCTGTCAACAAGGTGAGGTTATGTTAACTGTGGTTGAAAATAACAACTTAGGCTTAGCTTTTAGTGCCGTTTTTGGCCAAGGTGGAGCAATGTCAGGTGAAGGTTATTTAACCCCGACAGAACAATTACCAGAAGCGATTAAGCAAGTGTTGCCATTTTTAGGAAGCCCTGATCAACAAGGTCGATACAGAATAAAACTCTAAAAATTTAAAGTTAAAAAACAATAAAATGATAAAGCTAATTAACAAGCCCTAACTGACTGGGTGAGCTAAAATATCATTTATGAACTCGCTGAAATTATCGGTGGCAATATACTGATTAATTTCGCGAGTTTTTTGTTGGCTGTCAGGGTTAGCAACAGCCAATAGATGCTCTATTCCAAATGCTTTCGCTGAATCTAAAATATTAATGCTGTCATCAACAAATAGCGTTGTTTTTTTATCAAACGGTTGCTTTTGTTGTAACCTTTGCCATAGCAGTTGAGATTCTTTCGTTACTCCAAATTCATGGGTTGAATATAAACTATCGAAATATTTGTCCAATTGTGTGCGTTCTATTTTCAACGATAAACTGTCAGGGTGCGCGTTGGTGACCAGAATAATTTCTCGACCAGATTGCTTTAGCGCGACTAAAAAATCATGCGCATCGTCTCTTAATTGAATGAGATGCTGTACTTCACGTTTTAATTGAGTAATTGGCAACTTGGTTTGTTCAGCCCAATAATCTAAACAATACCAAGCGATGGTGCCTGATACTTTTTCATAATGCTGAACGAGGGCGGTTTTGGCTTCAGTTAAACTGATATTAGCGCTTTCACTATAACGCTGAGGTAAATGCGTTAACCAAAAATGATTGTCGAAATGCAAATCTAGAATTGTTCCATCCATATCGAGTAAAACAGTTGATATTTTTGACCAATCAAGCATAGATTTTTCCTAGTAAAACAATTTATCATAGACAGTATATCCAATCTTTAAAAGTAGTTCTCAAGTTATACACTTAGTGAACCAAATTATGACTAATAAAAAAGCCTTACCGATAATTTCTCTTCGAAAACAAGTCGCTAAAAGTCAACTTTTTGCTATTGAACAGATAGATCTCACGTTTAGTAATGGTGTTAAACGTGTTTACGAGAGGATGGAAGGAACAGGGCGAGGTGCAGTGATGATTGTGCCAATGCCTGATAGCAAGACTATACTATTAGTTAAAGAATATTGCGCAGGCACCCATAATTATGAAATTGGCTTTCCAAAAGGGTTAATTGACCCGGGTGAACAAGCCATTGAAGCTGCGAATAGAGAACTTAAAGAAGAAATTGGTTTTGGCGCAAATTTTCTTGAATCGCTACATACTGTTGCCATGGCTCCTGCATTTTTTTCAGGTTCAATGGAAATATTTTTAGCGACAGCATTGTACCCTGAAAAAATGGAAGGTGACGAGCCAGAGCCACTTGAAGTTATCGAATGGCCGTTAAGTGAATATAAACAATTATTAGCACACCCTGACTTTAATGAAGCGAGAAGTATTGCGGCATTAATGTTAATTGTCGACAAACTAAGGGATGCGAAATGAATTTAGAAAAACTGTTAACCATTGCCATTGAAAGCAGTAAAAAAGCAGGTGTTGAAGTTGCAAAGCATTATCGCCGAGGTGACTTTACCGCAGAGATGAAAGACGACAATAGCCCAGTCACAAGCGCTGATATTGCTGCTAATGATGTTTTGATGAATGAATTACAACGGTTAACGCCAAACATCCCTATTATTTCAGAAGAAGTTGGCGCTTTGCCCTTAGCAGAGCGTAAAAATTGGCAAAGATACTGGTTGCTTGATCCTATTGACGGTACGGGTGAATTTATCATTGGCAGTGGCGACTTTGCGGTCAATGTTGCGTTAGTTGAAAATGGTTGGCCTGTGATCGGAGTTATTCATGCTCCCGATCATCAGTTGACCTATTACGGACAAAAAGAGTTAGGCGCATTTAAAGAAAATTCTCACCAAAGCAAACAAATTCATGTTCAAACTTATAATGAGCCTAGAAAAATTAAAGTGGCTATCAGTCGTCGTCAACAGCTTGGTTTAATGGGGCAGTATTTGAATGACGCGTTCGAATTTGAACATATTGCTTTGGGCAGTTGCTCACTTAAAAATTGTTTAATCGCAGAAGGTGGCGCAGATTGTTACTTACGTATTGGACCGACGGGTGAATGGGATACAGGTGCCAGCCAATGTATTTTAGAACAAGCAGGCGGCACTATTTTAGATAGTGAATTTAACCCGTTAACCTACAACCAACGCGACAGTTTAAAAAATCCTGACTTTATTTCTTTAGGCTCTGCAGATATACCTTGGCAAAAAGTAATTCGCCCACATCAAGTGTTAAGATAACGAGATAAATTTAAAATTTAATTTCATAAAAAAATGGAAATAAAATGAAAAAAACGATTTGTTTACTCATGAGTATTTTAGCCTGTCCAGTTTTTGCTAATTGGCAGCTAAATAGTGAAAAGTCTAACGTGAATTTCATCACGTTCAAAAAAGAACATGTGGCTGAAATTAACCAATTTGAACGAGTTAATGCCACCATAGATAACAAAGGGAAAGTGAATTTAACCATTGATTTAACGAGTGTAAATACGAATATTCAAATACGAGATCAACGAATAAACAGTTATTTATTTAATACGGATGTTTTTCCTAATGCTACCTTTGCTAGCCAATTAGACAATAATGCCATAGCAGAGTTGAATGTTGGTCGTAGTGAACGTTTCACGGTAACAGGTAAAATAGCTTTGCATGGTCAAACACAAGAGGTGTCTGTTGAATTGGTGGTTGCAAAATTAACAGAAAATAACTTATTAGTTACCAGTGCCACCCCCTTATTAATTCATGCACAAGACTTTGATTTAGTTAAAGGGATTAATGAACTCAAGAAGTTAGCTAATTTACCAAGTATTTCTTACACAGTACCAGTGAGTTTTGTGCTAAGTTTTACTCTTCAATAATCATTTTTTGATTAAATTGTGCTGCCGGTAAAATATTAACGGTTTGGTGTAACTCTGAATAAACCAATACTGCCGTTTTTTGTTGGAGTTGCTGTTTTACCTCAGCGATTTTATCGGCAAGCATAATATCTTCAAGGCCATACTCAGTGCCTTCTTGTAAAACGAAGTTCTCGATTACGGCATCTAAGGTTTCACTTGAAAGTGATTGATAAGGAATGATCATAGGTTATTGGCATGCTTAAGCTAAGTGATTTCATTGCTGATATTAACCTATTACCTAATCACACTAAACAAAAAAGCCTGCAATCATTGCAGGCTTATAAAAAATAGTGACATGTTAAACTATTTGATTAATCAATAAACCTTTACGTGAGTCTTCATCTTTCTTGTTGATAATGGCTGATTGAAGCAAGGTGTTGACTTGCTGTTGCTCTGCGGTTGTTTTCGCAATATCGGTATCTTCAATTCGTGAACGAGATTCTGATACGTTAATGCGTGTCGTTTCATAGGTAGAACTTTGACTAGCGAGCGCGTTGCTATTAGCGCCTAGTGCCGAAGCGGCATCGTTTATCGCTGTAAATGCTGTTTCTAGTGCCGCTTGTGTTGTTGCAGGGTCGGAAGCGTCAAGGCCTGATAAAAAATTGGCATCACCGAGCACTTCACCCGCAATAGTATTTACCTGTTCGGTTATTTGGTCGAGTTCACCTTGAATGGCGTTACTATCGCCAAGTGGATTACCTGATTGAATAGATAACACATTCGCGCGTTGTAAGCCTTCAGCAATTGAAGAAAGTTGGCCAGATTGCACATTGTTAATATTCACTTGATCTTGAGCATTAACACTTAATTGCTCATAGCCGTTGACTTGTGCCGTTAATCGGCTGGCAATTTGCAAACCAGCGGCATCATCTGCTGCGCTATTAATTTTCTTGCCTGATGCGACCTTTTCGTCTTGCTCTTCACGCTTTTTATTTAAACGATCAATAACATTAAGGGATGACGCGTTTTGATTGATAGACAAATTCATAACAATATTCCTTCAGCTGATAGCAAGTACGACAACAACATGCACGCTAAAGTATAGCAAATAATGATCAGTCTGTTTATAAAATGTACAAAATAAATGCTGAAATTAATAGACGGCAGAGCTTAGATTCATTCCATCAAAGATAAACAGCCCCTAGCTGTCTTGAGCAATATTTTTCATGAAATAATAAACATAAAAGCCGCAAATTCCTAAAACAACGCCTAAGCCGATAAATGAAATAAGCACAACGGGATCATTCACTAACATGTCGAAAAAGTTCATTTGAACCTCCTAAAATAACCTTATTTAAATAACCATAATTAAACTAAGTTTATTTTAAATAAGCGACTTTAAGTGGGGGATGATACAGATCAACATTTGGTGATTAATCTGTATCGAATTTTCTTTGGCGTTTGTGTAGAAGGTTGTTTGTCTGAAACTAATAGCGAGTTTGAGCGGCTTTTTTTGCTTTCAAATCGATTTGAATCAATATTTGCTCACGTAATGTTTCTGCTTGTTCTCTACCTGATTGAATATCGTCAATACTGAGTTTATGTTCGTCCATATCTCGACTTTTTTGAGCGGGAAGGTAGCCACTTTTCGCAGCGATATAATTCCAAACATAAGACATTTTCGTGCTTTTTTTAACACCTTTTCCTTCAAAGTACATTAACGCCAAATTAAATTGGGCTAAAGCGTAATTTTGACGAGCGGCTTTTTCATACCAAGTAAACGCTCTTTTGAGGTTTTTATTGGTGCCTATGCCATCAGCATACATCACACCAAGATTAAATTGTGCGCCAGCTAAATCTTTATTAGCGGCTTTTTCCATCAATACAAATGCTGTTTTTTCATCTTTTTTGACAATCTCGCCTTCACCGTAAATAATGGATAAGGCAAATAAGGCGTCTGGATAGTTTTGAGCGGCGGATAACGTTAATAGCTCAAAACCTTTTTGAGGATCTTTTTTAACCCCCCAGCCATTAAGGTACATTTTCGCCATTTGGTACTGCGCAGGAGCGTATTGTTCAGCAAGTAAAGGCTCAAATTCAGCTATTGCGGCATTAAATTCCCCTCTATTGAGTTGAAAAATACCTAATTCCAAATCACCATCAAAACTGTAGGCGTTTACGCTTAAAACCATGGAGAGCATTAAAGCTATTTTTTGAATTGTTTTCATATGGCACCCAAACTTTATTTGTTAGTTAATAAAAAAACGAGAACACTATTTATGATAAGTGTAGCTTGTGAGAAAAGTTACGCTATGCTTGTGACATTATTTCTTCAATTTGTTCTTCAAGTTCAAGCCAATGCATTTCGTTTTCTTCGATATCTTGTTTTAACTTAGCTTGTTGTTTAATTAATTCGGCTAATCGGCTTTTATGTTCTGCTTGATAGATTTCGGTATCGGCTAACGCGGTTTCTATCAGTGCCAGTTCTTCTTGCCATTTTAATATTTTATTTTCAAATTGCTGAGCTTGTTTTTTCAAAGGCGCTGCTTGTTTTCTTAAGTCAGCTTGTTGTTTTCGCTGTTGTTTTTTATCAATACTTGGCTCAGATATTGTTGCACTCTTTTCTGCTTTAAGGGTGAGTTTTTTATCGTCATTGAGCCATTGCTGATAATCATCAATATCCCCTGAAAAATCACTCACTTTGCCATTTGCCACCAAATAAAACTCATCCACACAAGATTCTAATAAAAAGCGATCATGAGCAATTAAAATAATAGCGCCGTTAAAGTCTTGCAGAGCCAGCACGAGTGCTTGGCGCATTTCAAGATCTAAATGGTTGGTGGGCTCATCCAGTAAGAGTAATTGCGGTTTTTCTAGTACGATTAACGCTAAAACTAAGCGTGCTTTTTCTCCACCTGACATATTGCCAACAGGCGACAATGCTTGATCACCACTAAAACCAAAACGCCCTAGAAATGTCCGTGCTTGTAACTCTTTATAATCAGGCTTAGCGCGAATGATGTGCTCGATAGCGCTTGAGGGCATGTGTAGTTGCTCAAGCTGATGTTGAGAAAAATATCCGATGCGCAATTCTTGCGCACAATAACGTGTTCCTTGAAGAATGTTAATGTCGCCAGCCAGCGATTTAATCAGCGTTGATTTACCCGCGCCATTTCGCCCTAGTAAGCCGATTCGACTGCCAGGCACTAATGAAAGCGTAGTGTTTTCTAGGATGACCGTAT
>DAINNQ010000047.1:0-11969 GCA_036735825.1 Alteromonadaceae bacterium
GGATCAACCGCCATCATTTCTAAACTTGATAACTGCTCAGTAGCTTTCATTAGCCCTATTTCTGCAGTTAATGCAGAGCCTGCACGGCCTGCAAATAACAAGGCAGCAACTACAGGGCCCAATTCGCGTAACAATGATAAAGCGACCATAGGGCCTAAGCTTGCTTCAGCGCCATAACCCACAAGAATAGTATAGCCTTGCAGCGCCAGCACCATGCCAATAAACAAACCTGACACAAGAATAATGATCAGCGATAAAACACCCACTGAAAATAACTGCTGCATCAACAAAGGAAAACCTTTGCGCGGATTAGGAATATGCAACAATGCAGAGCTGAGCATTAATATTGCTCGTCCTAATGCACTAATGCGACCGATAACTTTTCGGCCTAATAAAATAAGTCCGTTTTCTATCATTGTCCCTTACCTATTAATTCGTCTTGATAAGGCGCTGATTTATAATGAAAGGCAACAGGACCATCAGCTTCACCTTTCACAAATTGCTGCACCAACGGCGATTGTTGTTGGGCAATTTGCTCAGGCGTGCCATGACCAATAATTTTTTTGTCAGCAATGATATAAATATAATCAGCAATACTCATCACTTCTGGGACATCATGAGAAACAACAACCGATGTTAATCCTGCGGCATCATTCAACGCTTTAATTAAACGAACAATAACGCCCATAGAAATTGGGTCTTGTCCCGCGAAAGGCTCGTCATACAAAATAAGTTCAGGATCTAAGGCTATAGCACGAGCTAATGCTGCTCTTCGTGCCATGCCGCCTGACAATTCACTCGGTTTTAAAAACCGTGCGCCACGTAAACCAACCGCTTCTAATTTCATCAATACCATTTTTTCGATGATAGCTTCTGAAAGATGGGTATGTTCTCTAATAGGAAATGCTACATTTTCGTAAACTGACATGTCTGTAAATAATGCGCCACTTTGAAAAAGCATACTCATACGTTTACGTACTGCATATAATTCACTTCGCGATAAAGTAGGAATATTTTTTTCTTGAAAGAAAATACTCCCCGAGTCGGGCTTTAATTGTCCGCCGATTAAACGAAGCAAGGTGGTTTTTCCTATCCCACTTGGCCCCATAATCGCAGTAACTTTTCCTTTGGGAATGGTTAAACTGATATCATCATAAATGACACGTTCATTCCTTTTAAAAGTCATGTTTTTAATATCGACTAAAACATCTGACATATCGAGTTTAATAACGCTGTTTCCTATGTTATTTAATAGTTGTGAATTCTACCTTAGTGCTACAAATACTTCACCAGAAAATAACAATTAAATGGTTTATAAATCGTATTAAAACGTAAGAAAGTGTAAGTTCCGCTTGAAGTAATGAAATAATTGCCGTAAAAGTTGAATGATAGCTCGTGATGAAGCAATGAGAGCAGCAGAATCGATTATTTCTTTCACAAAAATAGCAAAAAGATACCCAAAAACACCTTCTTTGAAATTTTTTTACACTCTTTGTTCGATAACTCTTTTTTTTTGACTGACAACCAGCGACAATTCAACCTCTATATTCGGAGTCATTAATGCTTGTTCAAATTTTTATCTTACTTATCTCGTTAGTTACTTTAGTGTGGAGTGCTGACAAGTTCGTTTTTGGTGCTTCATCTCTTGCTCGAAACTTTGGTATCTCGCCAATGATCATTGGTCTAACAATAGTTGCTATGGGTTCTTCTGCACCTGAAATGATGATTTCAGCTACTGCCTCAATTCAGGGAAACCCAAACACAGCCATAGGTAATGCCATAGGCTCAAACATTACCAATATAGCTTTGGTACTTGGCATTACGGCTTTGTTACACCCGTTGTCGGTGTCTTCTTCAACGGTAAAACGAGAAATACCACTAACTTTAGCCATAACCGCGCTCGCTTATTGGATGTTGGCAGATCAACATTTTAGTTTTATTGAAGGGCTTATTCTAATGGCTGGCTTTTTCATTTATATCAGTGCCTTACTGGTGATCACGCTAAAACGTTCGAAAAACAATAAAGTTGATGATGCAATGATCGTAGAAGCGGAACAAGAGCTGCCAGAAGCGACCAGCACACCTGAGTCATTAAAATGGTTAATTATTGGTTTAGTGCTATTACCACTGAGCGCTAATTACCTAGTGGATTCTTCAGTTTTTATTGCCCAAGCTTTTGGCATCAGTGATTTAGTAATCGGTTTAACCGTTATTGCAATCGGTACAAGCTTGCCTGAATTAGCGGCAAGCATTATGAGTATTATCAAAAAAGAAGATGACTTAGCGCTTGGCAATATCATCGGCTCAAACATTTTTAATATCTTAGCGGTATTATCATTAGCTGGATTAATTTCACCGGGTGATATTGATCAAGATGCTTCAGTGCGAGACGCGCCTTATATGCTTGGCGTTACATTTATTCTATTTATCTTGTGTTTTGGTCGACGATTCGGCAATTTTAGAATTACTCGCTTTAAAGGTTTACTCCTTTTAGCAACGTTTATCGCTTATCAACTGTTGCTTTTTAGCCAATTAAAACATTAATCATTTATGAAAAATTTTAAACTCTTAGCCAAAAAAGTCATTGATATTGAAAAACAAGCCATAGCGGAACTTGAACAATATATTGATGACGGATTTGAACTGGCTTGCCAATTGATGTTTCACTGCCAAGGGCGAGTGATCGTTATCGGTATGGGAAAATCAGGGCATATCGGTGGCAAAATTGCGGCAACGTTAGCTAGTACGGGCACGCCTGCTTTTTTTGTACATCCTGGTGAAGCGAGTCATGGCGATCTTGGTATGATCACTAGTGACGACGTTGTTTTAGCTATCTCTAATTCAGGCGAAACGGGCGAAGTGCTAGCAATTATCCCGGTAATTAAACGCATTGGCGCTAAGCTTATTGCGATGAGCAGCAATACGGAATCGACATTAGCTAAGCTCGCTGATACTCATATCTGTATAAAAGTTTCTCAAGAAGCTTGCCCATTAGGATTAGCACCTACCTCAAGCACAACAGCGACATTAGTGATGGGTGATGCTTTAGCCGTTGCGCTTTTAAATGCCAAAGATTTTACAGCCGATGATTTTGCTCTCTCACACCCTGGCGGCAGTTTAGGAAAACGTTTATTGCTGCGCCTGCAAGACATTATGCATCAAGATGACCGATTACCTTTAGTGACAGAGTCAGCCAAAATTAAAGATGCCCTAGTTGAAATGTCATTAAAAGGTTTAGGAATGACCGCGGTGATTAATAGTCAGCGTCAATTAGTTGGGTTATTCACCGATGGTGATTTACGACGAATACTTGATGAAAAAATAGATATTCATCAAGATAAAATTTCCACAGTGATGACAAAAAGTCCAACGGTTGCCACAGCAGACATGTTAGCTGCACAAGCATTAAAAATCATGGAAGATAAAAAAATTAATGGTTTGATCATCATTAATGAAAACAACCAACCAATTGGCGCAATGAATATGCACGACTTATTAAAATCAGGGGTTTTATAATGCTTGAAACAAATACGGTCTCAACATTATATGGCGAACTCTCAGCAGAGATTTATGCAAAAGCGAAAAAAATTAAGTTATTTGTTTGTGATATCGACGGTGTTTTTTCCGATGGGCGTATTTATCTAGGCAATGAAGGTGAAGAATTAAAAGCATTTCATACCAAAGATGGCTACGGTATTAAAGCGCTTGGCGCGAGCGGTGTTGACGTTGCCGTGATCACAGGACGCCAATCCAATATTGTGCAAACCCGCATGAGCGCCTTAAATGTCAAACACATAGTGCAAGGAGAAGAAAACAAACTTCCCGCATTAAAAGCAATGATGTCAACATTAGCATTAGTTCCAGAGCAAGTTGCCTATATTGGCGATGATATGCCTGACTATGAATGCATGAAATATGTAGGACTCAGTATTGCCGTGAATGATGCTCATCCTGCAATACTTGAACTTGCCGACTACACTACAAGTATCAAAGGTGGTTTTGGTGCAGTGCGTGAAGTTTGTGACATCATGATGCAAAGTCAAAATACACTCATGCAGGCATCAGGCGCTAGTATATGAATCGCGGACATACATTATCATTGCTGCTTTTTATCTTTTCTGTCATTTGCTACAGCATTATTGAATGGCGACAAGCAAATACAGGGCAATCGAATAATGTCGATAAACAAATTGCTCCAGATTTCATCGCCGAAACATTAAACAGCGAAACATTTAGTGCATCAGGGCAACTCTCATATATTATTGATGCTCAACGCATGGAACATTATGCCCAATTAGCTGTCACACACTTTGAGTTTCCTAAATATACCTTATATCCAAAAAGTCATGATGCGCCATGGAAAATTAGTGCAAATGAAGGCACACTCTATAATAACAACCGAGTAAAGTTGGAAAATAGCGTGACGTTAATTTCAACAGATACAAGCAGTTTAATTCAAGAAATTCATGGAAAATATTTAGAATTAGATTTAAATACCAACATTATTAGCTCAGAGAAAAAAATAGAAATAAAAGGATTAGATTTCACCATGTACGGCTCTGGCTTAATAGTAGATTTAAACACTAAACAAGTAACTTTGACTAAACATGAACAAACCATTTATCAACATACTCAGAAATAGTTTCACTATTGTCAGCTTAGCTCTTGCTGTTAGCTCAAGTGCTTTTGCTGCGAAAATTGATCTCAAAAAAGAGATCAATATTGATGCTTCTCGCCAAGCAGCCGATCTTAAAAACAAAATTTTTAGTTACATAGACGATGTTGTCATCACTCAAGGTTCATTAGTGATCAAAGCGGATCTAGTGCAAGTGGTGACTCAAGCAACCTCTGAAGACAAAACCTATATCGCCAAAGGTCAACCAGCAACGTTTGAACAAATCCTTGAAGACGGTACTCCCATTTATTTGCAAGCGAATGAAATTATCTATGAGCCAGGAAAAAATACCGTCATAATTTCTGGTGATGCTGAATTGCGTCAAGAAGGGAGTAAAGTGAACAGTAGCACGATAACCTACAATTTCTTAACCGAACAAGTGCAAGCAAACAGCGACAGTGATAGCAACGCACGTGTTAAAACAGTTTTACAACCTAAAGCGTTGGATAAAAAAAATAAATGACCACAGCGACCCTCACAGCTAAAAATCTAGCCAAAGCTTACAAAGGCAGAAAAGTCGTAAAAAATGTCAGCATGCAAGTTAAAGAAGGGCAAGTTGTTGGTCTTCTAGGACCAAACGGCGCAGGAAAAACCACCTCTTTTTATATGATCGTCGGCTTAGTCAATAGTGATGACGGTATTATCGAACTTAATCAACAAGATATTACCCTGTTACCTATGCATGAACGAGCGCGCAAAGGCATAGGTTACTTACCTCAAGAAGCCTCAATTTTTCGTAAACTTACTGTTTATGAAAACATCATGGCAATTTTACAAACCCGAAAAGAACTTACCGAAGTTGAGCGCGAAGAAAAGCTTGAGCATTTGGTCGAAGAGTTCAATATAGGCCATATCAAAGATAATCTTGGCATGAGTTTGTCTGGCGGAGAACGACGCCGAGTTGAAATTGCCCGTGCCTTAGCCGCTGAACCAAAATTTATTCTTTTAGATGAACCATTTGCAGGAGTCGACCCAATATCAGTAGGTGATATAAAAAAAATTATCCTACACTTAAAACAAAGAGGCATTGGCATTTTGATCACCGATCACAATGTCCGTGAAACATTAGATGTTTGCGAACATGCTTATATTGTCAGTCATGGGGAATTAATTGCTGAAGGTAATGCAGATCAAATACTTGCGAATCAACAAGTAAGAGATGTATACCTTGGTGAGCAATTCACGTTATAGTTATGATATGCTCGAAAAAATAATGATAATTATGAATAGGAAAATAATTAGTTAATGCGCCCTAGTCTGCAGCTCCGAATAGGACAACAACTCACCATGACGCCACAGTTGCAACAAGCAATTAAATTGCTGCAACTGTCGACTTTGGATCTTCAACAAGAAATACAAGAGGCGCTTGAAAGTAATCCATTATTGGAAGTTGACGAATCACCTGTTAGCAATAATGAATCCGATCCTGATCACTTAGAAGCAGGATTTTCTGCAAGTACATCAGACCAATCGTCATCTTCAGATGGCAGCGAAGACTCAACACCAACAATAGACGAAATATCCACCACAGAGGCGATGGATAAATCAGAAATTCCTGAAGAGCTTAACATTGATACGACTTGGGACGAAAGTTACAGCGCTGGTGTATCCAATACGGGTGTTGGCGTTGCATCAGAAGATTACACCTATCAAGGTGAAACAACCGACTCAATTCAAGATCATCTGCGCTGGCAAATGGAATTGACCCCATTTAGCGAAACCGATCTTGCCATTGCAACCGCAATTATTGATGCTATCGACGATGCTGGTTATTTAACGGTGACAACAGAAGACATTTTAGAATCAATCGGTGTTGACGACGTTGAGCTTGATGAAGTGGAAGCAGTGCTTAAACGTATTAATATGTTTGACCCTGTAGGTGTTGGCGCTCGCTCTATTGCTGAATGTTTAATTATTCAATTAAATCAATTTGATATAAATACACCTTGGTTAAAAGAAAGTAAGCAAATCATTAAAGATCATATTGATTTACTTGGCAATCGTGATTACCGTCAAATCATGCGTAAAACTCGCTTAAAAGAAGATCAATTACGCGAAGTGATTAAATTAATTCAATCCTTGGATCCCCGTCCTGGCGATACGGTTATAAAAAGCGACGATCAATACGTGATACCTGACGTGTCGGTTGAAAAGAAAAATGGCCGTTGGGTAGTAGAATTAAACCCAGATACCGCACCAAGATTATCGGTAAATCAACAATATGCGTCTATGGCTCGCTCAATGAAATCAACAAGCGACAGTCAATTTATTCGTTCTAATTTGCAAGAAGCAAAATGGTTTATCAAAAGCTTAGAAAGCCGTAACGATACGCTATTAAAAGTGTCTAATTGCATTGTTCAACGCCAGCAAGGTTTTTTTGACCACGGGCCTGAAGCCATGCGACCTATGGTATTGAATGACATAGCCGAAGCGGTTGATATGCACGAATCAACAATATCTCGTGTAACAACACAAAAATATATGCATACCCCGCGCGGTATATTTGAACTTAAGTATTTCTTTTCTAGTCATGTTAGTACTGAAAATGGAGGTGAATGTTCATCAACTGCCATCCGTGCATTAATTAAAAAGCTCGTCGCGGCAGAAATTCCTGCTAAGCCACTTAGCGATAGTAAAATGGCTGAATTATTAGCAGATCAAGGCATTAATGTAGCACGTAGGACAATAGCCAAATATCGAGAATCTTTGTCTATTCCTCCTTCAAATCAACGAAAATGTTTACTTTAGTAAATCAATAATAAGGATCTCAGCTTATGCAAATTAATCTTGCCGGTCATCACGTAGATATTACTGACTCATTACGCGAATCTGTTAACACCAAGTTTGCAAAGCTAGAACGGCACTTTGATCATATTAACAATGTTCATGTTGTTCTAACTGTAGAAAAACTTAATCAAATTGCTGAAGCCACTGCCCATTTAAATGGCACAGAAATTCATGCAAAAGCAGAAAATAGCGACATGTACGCATCGATTGATGCGCTAGTAGCTAAGCTTGATAAGCAAGTACTTAAATACAAAGGTAAGCTAAACCAACACTAAGGTGTTTTCCATGTCTCTTTCAAGACAAGAACTATGAATTTAACTGATATAATAACGTTGGGCTGCACCTTGTGTGCAGTTCCAGCTACCAGCAAAAAACGTATTTTAGAAATGCTGTGCGAAAAAGCAGCTGAAACATCCGATACCTTTACCACCTACGATTTGCTTGAAAGCTTAATGGTAAGAGAAAAACTAGGCTCGACAGGCATAGGCAATGGTATTGCTATTCCACACGGTCGATTAACTGAACATGATCAGGTGATTGCCGTAATCGCAACAACCGAGTCTCCCGTTGACTTTGACGCTATCGATAACAGACCTGTCGATATTTTTATTGCATTGTTTGTTCCTGAAGAACACTGTCAGCAACACCTATCAACATTGCAAAGTATTGCGCAAATTTTCAGTGATAAACACATTGCTAAGCAAGCACGTAAGTGCCAAAGTGATGAAGAACTCTTTCAGCTGATTAAACACGCAAATTCAGTACAACCATCATAAATTAAGGGATTTTCATACCATGAAACTCACCATCGTCAGTGGGCGTTCAGGCTCAGGTAAAAGTGTCGCACTGCGAGTACTCGAAGATTTAGGTTACTACTGTGTTGATAACATTCCTGTAAACCTTTTACCTGCTCTAACTCATACGGTTATTAATGATTATGAAACTGTTGCGGTAAGTCTTGATGTTCGTAACTTGCCTGCAGATCCCAATGATATTGCTGAAATTATTGAATACTTGCCCAGCGCAGTAGAACTCAGCATTGTTTATCTTGATGCTGACGACAGTGATTTAATCAAACGATTTAGCGAAACTCGTCGTTTGCATCCGTTGATCAAACAAAATATCGCCCTTGACCAAGCTATATCATTAGAGAAAAAGCTACTTGAACCTATCTCAAGTCGGGCGAATTTATATATTAATACGAGTCAATTAACGCCACATCAACTTGCCGATTTAATTCGAGAACGTGTGCTGGGAAAAACCACGGGAAATATGGTTGTTGTGTTCGAATCTTTTGGTTTTAAACATGGCGTGCCACAAGATGCCGATTATGTTTTTGATGCCCGTTTTTTACCAAACCCTTTTTGGGAAAAAGATCTTAAGCCGTTTACGGGCTTAGACAAGCCAGTACAAGACTTTCTTTCCAGCCAGCCAATCGTTACTAAATTTGTTTGGCAAATTAATAGCTTTATGATGACTTGGTTGCCTCACTTAGAGCGTAATAATCGCAGTTACATTACCATAGCTATAGGCTGCACAGGTGGTAAGCACCGTTCAGTTTATATTGCTGATTTATTAGCTAATAATTTGAGAAAAGATCGAAAAGATGTGCAAGCAAGGCATAGAGATTTAGACGTAAAAAGTACTTAGAGAGCGATAATGTCGACAACACTTAAAAAATCATTGGTGATCACCAACAAATTAGGTCTGCATGCTAGAGCAGCGACAAAGCTTGCGCAATTGAGCCAAAAATTTGATGCCAATGTCACCATTGAACTGGAAGAAAAACAAGCCGATGCAGCAAGTATTATGGCACTGATGTTACTTGCGGGCAGTCAAGGTAAAACAGTCACGGTGATCACCGAGGGAGCTGACGCTCAAGATGCCCTCAACAATGTTTGTCAGCTTTTTAATGATAAATTTGATGAAGAAGAATAATCGCTAGTTTTTCATTTTCACCACTTTTTACAAGCTCTAAATTCGCCTAATAAATTTCACTAATACCAATAAAAAAGCTGCTAAAACCAGTAAGTTGAGATAAACTTAAACTTACTGGGCGCCTAATAAAAATATTTACGTCATATTCATACAGTAAATTCGATTTAAATTATCAAATTTCGTTTTATAACGGCACAGGAAAACTATATGCCGGAAATTTCAGAGCAAGAATACAGCCAGCAACGACTCCAAGAGGTCAATAAAGCCCTTAGTAGCGGCATGTTTGTTTATGTACGTAAACTACTGCAAAACATGCCAGCCTATGATCTTGCTCTCATTTTAGAATCGTCCCCAACAAAAAGCCGAACGGTATTATGGCAACTTATCGACCATGATCATCATGGTGAAGTGCTCGAAGAACTGAACGAAGAAGTTCGAAAAGGTATTCTTAAAAACATCCGTCCTGAAAAACTTGCTGCTGTTGCAGAAGGCATGGATGTCGATGATCTAGCTGAAGTTCTCCGTACCTTACCTGACAGTGTTTATCGAGAAGTACTCAACTCGATGGATTCTCAAGACAGAAGCCGAGTAGAAACGGCGCTTTCATTTAGTGAAGATACCGCGGGCGCTATCATGAATACGGATACTATCACTATCCGTCCAGATGTTACTGTTGATGTTGTCCTACGTTATTTACGCTTAAAAGGTAAGTTACCAGAAGCCACAGATTCATTTTATGTAGTTGATCGTAGTGATCTCTTTATTGGCGCTGTCTCTTTATCATCAATCGTAACCGCTAAGCCAGAAGTGGTTGTTTCAAGTTTAATTGACAACGATATTATTGCGATCGATGCAGCCATGCCTGAAAGTGAAGTGGCACAACTATTCGAACGTTATGATTGGTTTTCAGCGCCAGTCACTGATGAAAGCGGTCGCTTATTAGGTCGTATTACCATTGATGATGTCATTGACATTATTCGGGAAGACGCTGAACACTCAATGATGAGTATGGCGGGTTTAGATGATGAAGCAGATACCTTTGCTCCTATTTTAAAAAGTACCCAACAACGTTCAGTTTGGTTAGGAGTTAACTTGATCACGGCATTATTTGCTGTTGCTGTTTCGAGTATGTTCGAAGACATTTTAGGGCAATTGGCGATACTCGCCATTTTAAATACTTTAGTGCCGAGTATGGGCGGAGTAGCCGGAAATCAAACGTTAACACTGGTGATCCGCGGTATGGCACTGGGGCATGTTGGTGAAAGTAACTCCAAATCTTTACTTTATAAAGAATTGGCCGTCGGTTTTCTCAACGGGATCATCTGGGCGTTATTAATCGCAACGGTTGTTGCCCTTTGGAAGCATGATTTTATCTTAGGTGCCGTCATTGCCTTTGCTATGCTGATGAACCTAACGGCAGCAGGCATTGCAGGGGTGACTATTCCTTTAATTCTGAAGAAAATGAAAATTGATCCCGCGCTTGCTGGCAGTGTGATTTTAACAACAGTGACAGATGTTGTCGGGATTTTTGCTTTCTTAGGAACAGCAACGTTATTTTTAGCTCAGTAGATCGCGTCAGTTATCGTGAAAGTAACTCGCGTAAGTAACTAGAATAAGTTGAAAGCTTAAAAGTAACGTTGCTTGTCATTGAAAACCATTTCACACTCGCAAGTTGGACTAATTACCCGCAACTTGCATTTCACCGATTAATACAGAGCCTGTGCGAATACTGCCTTTAAGATCAAAATCAGCACCTGTTGCAACAATACCTTTAAACATATCCGCTAAGTTTCCAGCGATAGTCACTTCAGAAACAGGGTAAGCAATTTCTCCATTTTCTACCCAAAAGCCTGCAGCGCCGCGCGAGTAATCGCCATTAACAACATTCACGCCTTGACCCATTAGCTCTGTCACTAAAAAGCCAGTCCCTAATGTTTTCAACATATCAGTAAAACTGCCGCCATTAGCTGTCACTTGCCAATTATGAATACCGCCAGCATGACCCGTCGTTGTCATCCCTAACTTTCGTGCCGAATAGCTGGTTAATAAATAAGTTTCTAAACAACCAGCCTTGATAATATCTCTGTCAACCGTTGCTACACCTTCGCTGTCAAACGCTCCGCTGGCTAAGCCATTTTTGATATGTGGACGTTCTACAATAGATAAAAATTTAGGGAAGATGTCTTGGCCAATCGCATCGAGTAAAAATGACGATTTACGATACAAATTGCCACCGCTAATTGCTGAGATAAAATGTCCATAAAACGTATTGGCAATATCAGCACGAAACATAACAGGAACACGCCCTGTAGGAAGTTTTCTTGCATGCAAACGGGATAACGCTTCTTTAGCCGCTTGAATGCCGACTTCTTGTGGTGCGGTTAACAAATCAAAATCGCGGTTAATGGTATAAGCATAATCACGTTGCATATCATCATTTTCGCTGGCGATCATTACACAACTTAATGTATGTCGTGAGCTCGGATAACCAACTAACTGGCCGTGGCTATTCCCATAAACTTTAAACCCTTCAAAACTCGCTAATGTTGCACCATCAGAATTAGTCATG
>DAINNQ010000048.1:0-11930 GCA_036735825.1 Alteromonadaceae bacterium
TCTTCAACTTGAAATTCTTCTGCCGCTTGTGCAGTTGTGCCTAAGGCACCTAACAATACCGCTAGGGCAATTTTTTTAATCATCATAAAAGTTTAACTTAACTACTTCTTCTCATTTATAATCGCGATAAATCGTTAAATAATGCGATACTCATCAACCCTAATAGCGCTAGTGTACCAAATTTAAAACCTAATTCTTGAATTTTTTCAGGAACAGGCTTTCCAGTAAAAAGCTCTATAAAATAATAAACTAAATGCCCGCCATCAAGTACTGGAACAGGTAAAATGTTAATTATGCCTAAATTTATACTGATCAGCGCTAAAAAGCCTAAAAAGTAAACAAAACCATAGCCCGCATGATCACCTGCTCCTTGAGCAATAGCAATGGGACCGCTTAAATTTTTAACCGACACATCACCTGTGAGCAATTTGCCAATCATATCAAAACTTAATGTGACCAATTGCCATGTTCTTGCGAAACTTTCTCCCATGGCATCTACCATGCCATACGATAATTCAATCTGATATTCTTTTGGATACGGATCTGATTTTGACGCTAACCCTAAATAACCAATGACTTCACCATTTCTTTCAATCGCACTAGGTAACGCTGTCAGGGAATGTTTTACGCCATTTCTTTCAACGTCAATTATCACTTCTTTATTAGGAAATTCACGCACTTTTTCAGTAAAAATATGCCATTGGTTATTAACCCCTTGCCCGTTAATGGCTAAAGGTATATCCCCTACCTTTAAACCTGCTTTCTCTGCTGGGCTATCTGGGCTAACAATAAAAATTTCATTATGAACTTTTGGACGAAAGGGAAAAAAACCAATACTTTCAACCGCTGATATCGATTCTGGTGAAAACTGCCAATTTTCGGTGATTAATCTAAACGTTTTAGTAGAAACGCTATCACTTTGGCGCGTTTTAATTTCTAGTTCTTCTTCACCAATGTTAGCCACCAAAGCTAAATTAACATCTTGCCAATCTCGTGTTTGATATTTTCCTACGGAAATGATTTCACTGTCAGCAGTAATACCCGCTTTGGCAGCAATTGAATGTTCTGTCACTTGCCCAATAATGGGTTTAACACTCGGTACACCTAGTAAAAACATCAAATAAAAC
This sequence comes from Alteromonadaceae bacterium, assembly GCA_036735825.1. Classification (GTDB taxonomy): domain Bacteria; phylum Pseudomonadota; class Gammaproteobacteria; order Enterobacterales; family Alteromonadaceae; genus DAINNQ01. The sequence goes on from DAINNQ010000048.1 coordinate 1,128, forward strand.
GCGATTATTGCAAATAAAAAATTAGCAAAAGGTCCTGCTGCTATTATTGCTATTCGCTGATAAACACTTTTACTATTAAACGTTTTGTCTGCATCTTCAGGTTGAACATCATCAACCCGAGTATCTAGCATTTTTACATAACCACCAAGTGGAATTAGTGCGATAACAAATTCAGTGCCTAAACTATCTTTTTTACTCCACAAGACTTTACCAAAGCCAATGGAGAAACGTTCAACCTTAACGCCATTCTTTCGTGCCACCCAAAAATGTCCGTATTCATGCACAGTAATTAAAATACCTAGGGCAACAATAAATGAAGATAAATTCCACAAAAAATCAAACACGCTACACTTTTACCTTATCTTCAATTAACTTTGCTCTGAGCCATAGTGGCTACTAGCGATTGTGCATATTCTCTTGCTTTTTGATCTAACAAGAGTACTTCATCAATATTTTCTACCTCTTCTGAGACAAATTTTTTCACAGAAGTTTCATTTATTTTAAAAATATCGGTAAATTTAATGAGGTTGTTCAAAAATGCTTCAACGGCGATTTCATTGGCAGCATTTAACGCGGTACATGCGCCTTGACCTTCTTTGCATGCATCTATTGCCAACTTTAAGTTCGGATATCGATTAAAATCAGCTGCTTGAAAATCAAATGACGCGGTAGTAAAAAAGTCTAATGGTTCAACGCCAGCTTCTATTCGCTCTGGAAATGCTAACGCATGAGCAATAGGCGTGCGCATATCAGGGTTTCCCATTTGAGCTAAAACCGAACCGTCTTTATATTGCACCATTGAATGAATGGTACTTTGTGGGTGCAGCACCACTTGAATATCATCAGGAGATAAATTAAATAGCCATTTAGCTTCGATAAACTCTAAACCTTTGTTCATCATAGTTGCTGAATCGACTGAAATTTTTCGCCCCATATCCCAGTTAGGATGAGCACAAGCTTCATCGGGTGTAGCAAACTCTAGCTCTTTAATAGCTTTTGTACGGAACGGCCCACCTGAGCCTGTTAATAAAATTTTACTCACACCATTGCTATTGAGATTGCAAAAGCCAATTTGTTGCTGATTTTGACTCGGCAAACACTGAAAAATTGCATTGTGCTCACTATCAATAGGCAAAAGTTCAGCACCAGACTCTTTAACAGCATCGATAAAAATTTTCCCAGAAGTCACCAGCGCTTCTTTATTAGCAAGTAATACCCGCTTGCCTTTTTTAACTGCTGCTAATGTCGGTAATAAACCTGAAGCACCTACGATTGACGCCATTACCGTATCAACATGTTGAGCTTGAGCTATCTCAATGAGCGCATTTTCGCCAGATAAAACATCAATATTCTCAACCCCATGCTCTGCAAGTTTTTTTATTAACGTATTAGCTGATGCTGAATCAACTAACACCACAGTGCTTGGCTTAAATTCAAGACACTGAGCTAATAATTTTTCAACATTGGTGTTGGCTGAAAGCGAGTTGATTTGAAATTTATCAGGATGACGACGAACAACGTCAAGCGTGCTTTCGCCAATAGATCCTGTGGATCCTAAAATACAAAGGTGACGTACTTGCATTGTGTTCCTTATTGCCAACCTAAAAAGGCATAACACAAAGCATAAATCGGAGCTGTTGCTGTTAAGCTGTCAATTCTATCTAATATGCCGCCATGCCCTGGTAAAATGGAACCACTGTCTTTAATACCTGCTTGACGTTTGAACATACTCTCATTGAGATCGCCTAAAACAGAGATGGTAGTAATTAAACAAGTTACCGCTAAGACTAAAAGAAATTGCTGTGCTTGCCATGCTAAAATATAGCCTGCAATAGCCACTAAAATACACGCAAAGATAACGCCACCAATAAAGCCTTCCATTGTTTTTCCAGGGCTGACATTCGGCATGAGTTTGTTTTTACCAATCGATTTACCAACAAAATAGGCACCAACATCTGCACTCCACACCATCAAAAACAAAAACATGATTAACTGAGCACCATGATATGGATCATTGGCATAATCATTCGAACGAAGAACAACAAACGCTAACCATGTAGGCACTAAAGTTAGCCAGCCAAAAACGCCTCGCACCGAACGGTGGCTTGACCAAAACTTACTATAACGTGGATATAAAAAAGTTAACGTTGCAGATAGCCCCCACCAAGCCACTGATAACCACAAAATATATTGAATAACGGTTTGTAATTGACCCGTTTCTGACCACAGCGCAATGAGAGGATGATAATACCAAATACAGGAAATTAAGCTGACAGTGGTGATTACAAAAGCCAAACGGCGACGTTTGTTTTCAAAGCCCATTAAAGGGCCCCATTCCCATGCACCTATTGCCATTACCGCCATGATAAAAATTGAGAAATTTTCTAGCGACATATAAAAAATAGCGGAAATGGCTAACGGAGCCAAAATTAATGCTGTAATAATACGTTGTTTTAACAAACGACAACCCTTTTTATAATTGATGTTATTAATTGTTGTTTTTTACTTGTTCACCTGTTTGACCAAATCGACGTTCTCTTTTATCAAAACAGGTGATCGCATTTAAAAATGCGTCTTCCTTAAAATCTGGCCAGAGTATTTCCGTAAAATAAAATTCAGCATACGCTGCTTGCCATAGTAAAAAGTTACTGATTCTATAATCACCACCCGTGCGGATCAATAAATCCAAATCAGGCAAATGACTTAAACACGTGTCTTCATGTAAGAGATCTTCATTGATATCGTCAATTTGAAGTTCTCCGTTTTGTACTTTTTGGGCAACTTTTTTGGCGGCATTGGCAATATCCCATCGACCGCCATAATTTGCCGCAATAGACAGTACCATAGCATCGTTGTTTTCAGTTAGTTTTTCTGCATCTGATATTTTTTTTATCAACTTTTCCGAAAAACGGCTCAAATCACCGATCACTTGAAAACGGATATTATTTTTATGGAGCTTTTTCACCTCTCGCGTTAAAACAAACATGAAAAGATCCATCAGCACGCTAACTTCTTGCTCAGGTCGTTGCCAGTTTTCACTGCTAAAGGCAAATAATGTCAGCGCTTTAACACCTTGTTTTCGCGCGGTTGATACCACAGCGCGTACTGATTCAACACCATTTTTGTGACCTACCACGCGTGTTTTACCACGTTGTTGTGCCCAGCGGCCATTGCCATCCATAATGATGGCAACATGTTGCGGTATTTTAGTGTTATCGTTCACTGTCGATTCTTGTTCGCTCACTAAAGCCCCATCTTCCTGATCTATAAAATTTACTAGCAAAAAAAACGTCGTAGCATTTTAAAATTTACCACGACGTTTTTGATTATTATTGGAAATTAAATTTCCATTAATTCAGCTTCTTTATCAGCTAAAATTGCATCAACTTTTTTAACATAAGTATCTGTAATTTTCTGAATTTCTTCTTCTGCTTGGTGCATTTCATCATCGCTAATTTCTTTATCTTTATTTAACGATTTGATATCAGAGTTAGCATCACGACGAATATTACGAATGGCTACTTTACCATTCTCACCTTCACCTTTAACAACTTTGACTAAATCACGACGACGTTCTTCAGTTAATGGTGGTAAAGGAATGCGGATCAACGTTCCTTGTGACATAGGGTTTAAACCTAAATCTGATTTTAGAATAGCTTTTTCTACCGCACTAATTAAGCTTTTATCAAAAACGGTGATCGCAATGGTACGAGCATCAGGTACTGAAACATTGCCAACTTGGTTTAATGGGGTATCTGAACCATAATATTCAACGGTAATATTATCGAGTAATGAAGCATGAGCACGACCTGTGCGAACTTTATTTAAGCTATTCTTTAAAGCTTCAATACTTTTGCTCATTCTCTCTTGAGCATCTTGTTTTATTTCATTTATCACTTTGATAATCCTTAAAACGTTTAATAATTTATTCTAAATTTTCAGCATGATCGATAATAGTACCTTCATTTTCACCCATGATCACAGCTTTTAATGCGCCAGGCTTGTTCATGTTAAACACACGAATTGGCATATTATGATCACGTGCTAAAGTAAAAGCAGCTAAATCCATCACTTTTAATTCTTTTTCTAACACTTCTTGATACGTTAGATGGCTATACAATTTGGCATCTGGGTTGGCAACAGGATCAGCGGAATAAATACCGTCTACTTTTGTTGCTTTTAATACAACATCAGCTTCAATTTCTATACCGCGTAAACAGGCTGCAGAGTCAGTAGTAAAAAATGGATTGCCTGTTCCAGCACTAAAAATAACCACTCGGCCAGATTTTAATAAGCTAATGCCTTCTGCCCAGTTATAACGGTCACAAACCCCAGCTAAGTCGATAGCAGACATCAAGCGAGCATTAACAAAGGCACGGTGCAGCGCATCACGCATTGCTAAGCCATTCATGACGGTGGCAAGCATACCCATTTGATCACCAACAACTCGATTCATTCCAGCTTTTGCTAAACCAGCACCACGAAATAAATTTCCGCCGCCAATAACCAAACCAACTTGAATACCCATTTCGATCAGCTCTTTTATTTCTTGAGCCATACGATCTAAAATTTTGGGATCTATACCAAAACCTTCACTGCCCATTAGGGCTTCACCACTAAGTTTTAAAAGAATTCGACGATATGTAGGTTTTGGGTTGATGCTCATAAAATAAACATTCCTGTAGGTATCATAATTAATAATGTGTAGACAAAATAGCCGCGGTAAAAATGACCGCGGCTATTTTAATACGTTTAGCTAAGTATCGAAAGTCTTAACTGAAAAAACTCTACTTTATTGCTTTAATAAACAAAAAACGCCTACTAAGTAGGCGTTTTAATTTGAAGATAGTTATTCTTAACAGTCAATTGAATTTATCTGATTGTGCATCAAGAAAAATTCACATTCACTATCATAGAATTAAGCTTTAGCAGCAGCGATTTGCGCTTCAACTTCAGCAGCGAAATCTTCTTCTTTCTTCTCGATACCTTCACCTACTTCTAAGCGAACGAAAGAAGAAACAGTTACACCTTTCTCTTTTAATACTTCACCAACAGTACGCTTTGGTTCCATAATAAACGCTTGACCAGTTAAAGAAACTTCACCAGTAAACTTCTTCATACGGCCAGTAACCATTTTCTCAGCGATTTCTTGAGGCTTACCTTCATTCATCGCGATTTCGATTTGGATAGCTTTTTCTTTTTCAACAACATCAGCTGGAACATCTTCAGGGTTGATGTATTCAGGCTTAGAAGCAGCAACATGCATTGCAATGTGCTTAAGCATTTCTTCATCACCAGAACCGGCAACAACAACACCGATTTTTGCACCGTGCTTATAAGAAGCAAGTGTTTCACCAGCAACGTACTCTACGCGACGTACATTGATGTTTTCACCAATTTTAGAAACTAACGCAATACGCTTTTCTTCAAATTGTGCTTGTAACTCTTCAATCGAAGGCTTAGTTGTAGCAGCAACGTCTGCTACTTCGTTAGCAAATGCTAAGAAGTTGTTGTCTTTAGCAACGAAGTCTGTTTGACAGTTAACTTCAACTAACACACCATCTTTAATGATAATTTGACCTTCAGCAGCGATGTTGCCTGCTTTTTTAGCCGCTTTCGCCTGACCTGACTTACGCATATTTTCAATCGCAAGTTCCATATCACCGTCAGTTTCTTGAAGGGCTTTTTTACAATCCATCATGCCCGCGCCAGTGCGTTCACGTAATTCTTTAACTTGTGCAGCAGTAATTGCCATGAGTTAATTCCTCATATTCAAATAAGTGTAAATTCATTGCCATAGCATGAATTTGCTATGGCAACAAAAAAGGAGGGTTGTTTGGCTTATTCAGCTTCAACAAAACCGTCTTTTTCAGCTTGAACAACGATGTCTTTCTCGCGACCTTCGATTACAGCGTTTGCAGCTGAATCTGTGTATAAGGTTACAGCGCGGATAGCGTCATCATTACCCGGTACGATGTAATCAACACCATCTGGGCTAGAGTTTGTATCAACAACAGCAATTACTGGAATACCTAGGTTGTTTGCTTCTTTAATAGCAATGTGCTCATGATCAGCATCAACGATAAATAAAGCATCAGGTAAACCACCCATGTTTTTAATACCGCCTAAGCTTTTCTCAAGTTTTTCCATTTCACGAGTACGCATTAACGCTTCTTTTTTAGTAAGCGCTTCAAATGTACCGTCAGAGCTTTGAGCTTCTAAATCTTTTAAACGTTTGATTGATTGACGAACTGTTTTCCAGTTAGTCAACATACCACCTAACCAACGGTGATTTACGTAGAATTGATCAGATTTGATAGCAGCATCTTTGATTGCATCGCTAGCAGCACGCTTAGTACCAACAAATAATACTTTACCTTTCTTAGATGAAACACCTGATAAGAAAGCTAAAGCTTCATTAAACATTGGAACAGTTTGTTCAAGGTTGATGATATGAACTTTATCGCGAGCGCCAAAAATGTATGATTTCATTTTTGGATTCCAGTAACGAGTTTTGTGACCGAAATGAACACCAGCTTTAAGCATGTCGCGCATAGATACGTTTGGCATAATATTTTCCTTTGGGGTTAAGCGTTCATACATCCAATATATTCGACCCTAACTCGTCAGCAATTTGCTATTGATGAGTTGAGCACCCCGATATATCTTTGCGAGATGTATGTGAGTTTATAGTAGTGTCTTGTGACACGGTTATTCGTTCAACCTAAGCAGACATTAAATAATATACGCCTAACTTAAATTTAGCGGCGCACTTTATACCATAAAGCATAAGAATTGACCACTATTAATTAATATTTAACACAACAAAACACTAGGTTTATCTATGCTTGCGAGGTAAAATTTACCTCAAGTATTTTTAAATTGGTGTTTTTTAATCTATGTCTACAGAATTATTCTTTATCTATGATAGTCATTGTCCATGGAGTTATGCGACAACAGAACTAGTAGAGAATATTGTTAATACTTTTCCGCATGTTCATTTACATCTCATGCATTGCGCATATTTTGAAGGTGACACTAAGGTTTCTATTGAAACCATAAAACGTGTTGAAAGCTTATCTAACATTCAATTTAGTCAACCTTATTTAAAAGCTTTAGCACAAGAAAAAGATTCAACGCTTGCAGCTAATTTATTAACTTGGGTTCAGCACAAATCAACCAAACACGGTTTAGCGTTATTAAAAAGTATGCAAAAAACACATTTTGAACAAGCTAACCCATTATCATGTAAAGAAGACGTTATCGCTTTGATAGACGAGCTAAAATTATCTCCTCCAGAGAAGTCTTTACAATCTTCAAAATTCACCAAAGATACCGAATATGCGTTGCATGAAATTGGTGAGTTACAAGAAATTATCGGAACAACCGCTATACCGGCTTTATTACTCGCTAAAGATGAGCAGTTAATTTTGCTCAATCATAATTTATATTTAACTGAGCCAATGAAAATTGTTGATGCGGTGAAAATAGAATTAGATAAATAAGTTAAGCTTAAATTATGTTTAAGACTTTAAGCTTTTGAATTAACTTTCTGATTTAAAAAGCAAAATAAAAAAGGAGCCTATTGGCTCCTTTTTCAGATTAACTTCGTCATTGACGCTACAATTAACGACGTAAACCTAACTTACCGATTAAAGCAGTATAACGATCAACGTTTTTGCCTTTTAAGTAATCAAGCAACTTACGACGTTGGCTTACCATGCGTAATAAACCACGACGTGAGTGGTGATCATGGATGTGCTCTTTAAAGTGACCTTGTAAGTGGTTGATTTGTGTAGTTAACAAAGCAACTTGAACTTCTGGAGAACCAGTGTCACCTTCTTTTTGTGCGTATTCTGCAACGATTGCAGCTTTTTCTGCAGCATTTAAAGACATATTAATAACCTTTTATTTAGTGTTTAAAAATCGCGTCGAGCCGAACACTAAATCAGCAAGACGTTCAAAAGAGCGCGTATTTTATCAGCAAAAACAGTTTATGCAACTTTATTCTCAGTATTGAGCATTATAATGCTTCGACCACGGTAATACGTTTAGGCGCAACGAGGCCGTTATCATCAATCACACCTACACCAATGAACTCACTGTCTTGCTCATTTTCAACAAACACTTGTACTAAACCTTCTAACGGGGCATTTGCAGCTTGAACTGGATTACCATGGCGTAAGAAATTAGCCGACATATCATCAACATAAACTATCGGCATGTCACCACAAGCAGTATTCATTGGGAGCAATAAGGGATCGAGTAAGCTCGCTGGCACAACATCTTCTTCATTTGCTTGCGCTAATAAAGCATCCAATTGTTCAAGGGTTACCATTTTATCTCGTGGGTAACCACCAACAGCAACACGACGAAGCATAGCCACATGGGCTCCACAGCCTAATAGCTCGCCTAAATCATCTATAATTGTGCGAATATAGGTGCCTTTTGAGACGTGAATTTCCATATCAACTTCATCATCTTCAAAACGCAATACATCCAATCTAAAAACAGTAATATCACGCGCTTCGCGTTCAATTTCTATGCCTTCACGCGCATACTTATATAAAGGCTGACCTTGATACTTTAATGCAGAATACATAGATGGAACTTGCTTGCTGTCACCACGAAACGTGTCGACTGCACTCATCAGCTGTTCTTCTGAAACATTCACCGGCTTTTCGCTAACAATTTCACCATCGGCATCACTGGTCGTTGTTCGTATGCCTAACTTTGCAGTCACGATATACGTTTTGTCAGTATCAAGTAGAAACTGCGAAAACTTTGTTCCTTCGCCCAAACAAACAGGTAACATGCCGGTCGCTAAAGGATCTAAAGCGCCTGTATGACCAGCCTTTTGTGCGAAGTAAATACGCTTTACTTTTTGTAAGGCATGATTTGATGACATATCATATGGTTTATCCAGTAATAAAACACCGTTAACCGCACGGCCTTTTCTACGTTTTGCCATTTAATTATTCACCTTCAGATTCTAAATTATTTTCTTTTGGGTGTTTACTTTGGTCTTCAGCTATCGCTTTATCGACTAGAGTCGTCATGCGAACACCTTCAACCATTGATTGATCATAAATAAATCTTAACTCTGGCATGATGCGCGCTTTAATGCGTTTTGCCAGTAAAGTACGAATAAAACCAGCGGCTTCATTCAAGATTTCTATTGATTTATCAACATTTTGACCTTCAAGCGTAAAGAAAGTCACAAATATTTTTGCATAAGCAAGGTCACGAGTAATTTCTACTGCTGACACAGTTACCATGCCTAAACGCGGATCTTTCACTTCGCGTTGAATGATCATCGCAACTTCTTTTTGGATTTCTTGACCAACTCTGTCGGTACGTGCAAATTCTCTTGCCACTAGACACTCCTAACTCATATTTTGATCAAATAATTAAGATTAAAATGGGGGCCAAGCCCCCATTTTTATCTAACTTGCATTGGTGTAATTAAAGTGTTCTTTGCACTTCAACCGTTTCAAATACTTCGATTTGATCACCAACTCTAACATCATTATAGTTCTTAACACCGATACCACATTCAGTACCGTTACGTACTTCTTGCACATCATCTTTAAAGCGGCGTAATGATTCTAGTTCACCTTCGTAAATAACAACGTTTTCACGTAATACACGAATTGGCGCACTGCGTTTAATGATACCTTCAGTTACCATACAACCAGCGATCGCACCAATTTTCGGTGACTTAAATACGTCACGAACTTGCGCAAGACCAATAATTTCTTGCTTAAATTCTGGTGCTAACATACCGCTCATGGCTTGTTTAACTTCATCAATTAATGCATAGATAACGCTGTAATAACGTAAATCAACACCTTCTGACTCAATGACTTTACGCGCAGAAGCATCAGCACGAACGTTAAAGCCTACTACAATCGCATTCGACGCTGCAGCAAGTGATGCATCAGTTTCAGTAATTCCACCAACACCAGAACCAATGATTTTCACTTTAACTTCATCAGTTGATAATTTAACTAATGAATCAGAGATAGCTTCAAGTGAACCTTGTACGTCAGACTTAAGTACAACGTTAACTTCAGAAACATCACCTTCTTCCATATTTGAGAACATGTTCTCAAGTTTAGATTTTTGCTGACGAGCTAATTTAACATCGCGGAATTTACCTTGACGATATAAAGCAACTTCACGTGCTTTTTTCTCATCTTTAACAACAGTAGCTTCATCACCTGATTGTGGAACACCACTTAAACCAAGAATTTCTACAGGGATTGAAGGGCCAGCTGATTGAATAGGCTTACCATTTTCATCGCGCATAGCACGAACACGGCCGTATTCTAATCCACAAAGTACGATGTCACCTTGGTTTAATGTACCTTCCTGTACTAATACAGTGGCTACAGGTCCGCGTCCTTTATCTAGTTTAGATTCAACAACTACACCGTTCGCCATTTTATCAACAACAGCCGTTAATTCTAATACTTCAGATTGAAGTAATATTGAATCTAGTAATTCATCAATACCTAAGCCAGTTTTCGCTGATACGTGACAAAATTGTACATCGCCACCCCAATCTTCTGGAATAACATCATGCTGTGACAATTCGGTTTTTACGCGATCTGGATCAGCAGATTCTTTATCCATTTTGTTAACAGCAATAATAATTGGAACTTCTGATGCTTTAGCATGTTGGATAGCTTCAATTGTTTGAGGCATAACACCATCATCGGCTGCAACAACTAAAATTGCAATATCAGTAACCTTTGCTCCTCTTGCTCTCATTGAAGTAAAGGCAGCATGGCCTGGTGT
>DAINNQ010000049.1:0-11800 GCA_036735825.1 Alteromonadaceae bacterium
CAAGTTGACAAGAAAGATACTAGGCTTATTTCAGATAAAGCCTAGTATCTTTTATATGCTGGATAAAACACAAATATCACCTTAAAGTCTTTTAATTTTTAGGTGAAATAAGGTAATATCCGCGCGAATTATAACAAAGAGCGATAAAGCTCCTGGAAAATAATATGGCCAGAAATTCAATTCTTGGTGTTTTTGCAAAATCACCATTAAAGCCGTTAGAAAAACATATTCGAATGGTGTCTAAATGTTCTAAACAGCTTGTCCCATTTTTTGATGCTGTGTGTGAAAATGACTGGGCAACCGCTGGAAAAATCAGAACCAAAATCTCTAAATTTGAACGTGAAGCTGATGACTTAAAACGACAATTGCGTTTAGAGTTACCTGGTGGTTTGTTTATGCCAGTTGATCGTGCTGATCTATTAGAATTGTTATCGCAACAAGATAGAATTGCTAATAAAGCAAAAGACATCGCAGGGCGAATTCTAGGACGTCAGTTAATGATCCCAGAAGTATTGCAAGAAGAGTTCAAGCAATACGTTAAACGATGTATTGATGCGATTGAAAAAGCAGCTGAAGCAATTAACGAACTTGATGACTTGTTAGAAACAGGTTTTAGAGGACGTGAAGTTGAGTATGTTGAGAAGATGATCCAACAGCTTGATGATATAGAAGATGATACAGATGGAATTCAAATTACATTACGGAAAAATTTATTGGCTATTGAAGATGATTTAAAGCCAGTTGATGTGATGTTTTTATACCAAATTATTGAGTGGGTAGGAGGCCTAGCAGACTTAGCCGAAAGAGTCGGTGCTCGATTAGAAATTTTATTGGCTAGAAAATAAGGGGTAGTCATGGATATATTAGTTCAACATGGCTCACTTCTAGTCATGATTGCCGCAGTCGTAGGTTTTTTTATGGCTTGGGGCATAGGTGCAAATGACGTTGCAAACGCAATGGGAACCTCAGTAGGTTCGAAAGCATTAACGATCAAACAAGCGATCATTATTGCCATGGTATTTGAATTTGCGGGTGCTTATCTTGCTGGTGGTGAAGTAACTTCAACCATACGTAAAGGCATTATTGATCCTGGTTATTTCACTGAAATACCTGAATTACTAGTTTTCGGGATGATTTCAGCTCTACTTGCTGCTGCAACATGGCTATTAATTGCTTCTATTCTTGGCTGGCCAGTATCAACCACACACTCCATTGTAGGTGCAATTATTGGTTTTGCTGCAATAGGTATAAGCCCAGATACTGTAGCTTGGGGTAAAGTTGGCGGCATTGTTGGTAGTTGGATCATTACTCCTCTTATCTCAGGTGTTATTGCTTTTATTATATTTAACAGTGCACAAAAGTTAATTTTTGATACCGATAAGCCATTAGAGCAAGCAAAGCGTTATGTGCCTTTTTATATGTTTTTAGCGGGTTTTGTTTTATCACTTGTTACTATCAAAAAAGGTCTTAAACATATCGGTTTAGATAATGTCAATTTAGGCTTTTATAATTTTGAAATTAAAGGTGCTGGTGGATACTACTTAGCCATTATTGTGGCTATCTTGGTTGCCATTATTGGTAAATACTTTATTAGCAAACTTAAGTTCGACGAAAAAACGAATAAAAATATGCATTACGCCAACGTTGAGAAAGTGTTTGCTATTTTGATGGTGGTAACGGCTTGTTGTATGGCCTTTGCACATGGTTCAAATGATGTTGCTAACGCTATTGGTCCATTAGCTGCTGTGGTTAGTATTGTTGATAACGGTGGTGAGATTGTTAAAAAAGCAACGCTTGTTTGGTGGATTTTACCTTTAGGTGGTTTAGGTATTGTTGCTGGCTTGGCATTATTTGGTCATCGAGTTATTGCTACTATAGGTAAAGGTATCACGCATTTAACACCAAGCCGTGGTTTTGCAGCAGAGCTTGCCGCCGCATGTACTGTTGTTATTTCATCTGGTGCTGGTTTGCCTATCTCTACTACTCAAACCTTAGTAGGAGCGGTTTTAGGTGTAGGTATGGCTCGTGGTATTGCAGCAATCAACTTAGGAGTTGTTCGTAATATTGTTATTTCATGGGTAATTACTTTACCTGTTGGTGCTGGGCTTTCAATTGTCTTTTTCTGGATTATGCAAGGGATTTTCTCTTAATCATCGCTCACATTTCAGTTTACTAGTGAAGTAAATGATAATTATAAAAACCAGCTATTTATTAGCTGGTTTTTTTATCCGCAGTTTTTGTTGATTTATATGCCAAAAATAGAGTTGTTGTGGCTTTGATGATAATTAAGAAATAAAAAAAGACACCGCGAGATGTCTTAATTTATAGGATTGTTGCTTATTTGTTATTCAGTTCTTTTAGTAATTTCTAAAAGATGATAACCAAACTGGGTTTTAACAGGTCCGTGTACTTTATTTAATTCAGCTGAAAAAACGACCTCGTCAAACTCTTTCACCATTTGACCTCTGCCAAAAGATCCCAATGCGCCACCTTGTAATTTTGATGGGCAATTAGAATGTGATTTTGCAATTTCAGCAAAGTCTTCACCCGACTCAATTTGTGACTTTAATGCTAAACATTGCTCTTCTGTGTCAACAAGAATGTGACGTGCTGATGCTGTGATCATATTTTACCTAACAACTTAATAGTACGATAAAACTCAATTTATATTATTTTTTTATCGAGGAAAACTAGTTTTTAATAATAATTTTTTATCAGTATTTTAAATTGCATATATGTACTATCTTTTTGTTTTTACAGCCTTAATTAGATAAAGCAATTGTTTGCATGATCAATGATGTATATGCTTGATTTTAGCTTAAGAAACTTTTTTTATTATTTTTAAAATTATTTCAAACTATTTTACGAAGCCGCTCGACTATATAAATAACGCAATAAGCTTTAGGTAGAAAATGCCAAACAATTATTTTAGGAAATTCCGTGTTTGAACGTAGCGATGAAACGTTAGTTAAGCAAGCGCTTAGTGGAAAAAAATCTGCATGGATCACTTTGGTGAAACGTTATGAAAAGCATTTGTTTAATTACGCATTGCGCATGGTCAATAATCGAGAAGATGCCATGGATTTAATGCAAGATGTGTTTGTTGCGGTATTTCGCAACCTTTCAACGTTCCGTGGTGATAGCCCATTTAAAGGCTGGCTATTTAAAATTGCGCATTATCGTTGCATTGAATTTTATCGTCGTAAAAAGCCTATGCAGTCTTTAGATGATGTGCCAGAGCAAGAAGAAGTAGATGAACAAGCCTGCCCGGAGCACAATATGTCGTTTGGTCAACAAGCTTCAGATATTCATAAAGCGATGCAGCGCTTACCAATAAATCAAAAAATGGTGGTTGAATTGAAATTTTTTCAGCATGCGACATTTGATGATATTGCCCATCAATTGGGCATCTCAGTCAATACGGCTAAATCTCGCTTATACAGCGCGTTAGATAAATTAAAAGATCAGTTGGAGTTGGATTATGTCTGAACGTAAAGATACCGACCTTGAACACAAGTTTTCTGCCTGGCTAGAGCAAAAAACAAGTCAAAAAAATCAGCGGGTAACACAAGAAGATTTTACCAGCGATACACTTTGGCAAGCACGAGAGTCAACTGCCAATTATATTGCTAATCAAGTTGATGTGCAGCAAGAGTATGACGTACCAAACTGGGATAGAGCAGCAAGCTTTGACAGCGACAAAACATCATGGTGGCAATGGCAAGGATTTCCTGCACTTTCGTTTGCCTTCTCTTGTTTTGCTATTGCTTTGGTTTTACTCAAAGTAGAAATAAACCTTCAACCTGAAGGAATTATGTTGAGCTTTGCAGATAATCAACAAGCCAACAATGATGAGAGAATTGCTCAGCTTGTTGATCAAAAATTACAAGCTTTTGCTAGCGAGCAGCAAGTCGTTTTAGCCAATTATGCTGCGGATATTAAAGTGAAACAACAAGACAGCAACTTACAGCTAGCAAGTTATATTATGGGAGCGTCGCGCCAAGAGCGAAAAGAAGATATGAACGACTTCATTAAATACATTAATGAACAAAGAGCTGATGAGCAATTTACTCAACAGTTGAAATTTAAACAATTAGAGCAAGCAATAAAGTATCGAAACACCAGTTTGCAAAACAATTCACCCAATATTGGTTTGCAGCCTCAATCTGCAGATTGGATCACTGAGGAATAATGATGATGAAAAAATTAACGCCGATCGTTGTAAGTTTATCACTTGCATTAACAAATAACGCTGTTGCCAATGAGTTTGATGATTTACACAAACAGCTTGATATTATGAGTAATATTATTAAGTCATCAGTTGCGGTACAAAAAAGCCATAAAGGTTCCAATATTACAGGGGTAGAAACCACCTATTTAAAAGGGCAGGGTGTTGTATTTACGATAAATTCAAGTTCTCGTTCTAATCATTGGGGAAATTATAATTTCAATTTTGTTATGCCTGAAATTCCACCATTGCCACCTATTCCACCAGCAAGTAAGCTTTCTGATGTAGCGGCTGTATTTGAAGATGAGCGAAGTGAAGTCTATATAGATACCGATGACTTTTCAGGCAATTTATCTGACGTGATGGAAAAGGCTGCTGAAAGTTATGAAAGAGCGATGGATTCGTTAAATAATGATAGAGAAATGTATCGTGACTTGCGAGATCAGCAACGTGATTTGTCATATGAAGTGCGTGACTTAGAAAGAGAAAAACGTGATATTCAATATCAGATGCGCAGAGCAGATAAAAGCTCTCAAGCTGAGTTAGCAGAGCAGGCGAAAGCACTTGAAGCACAACAAGCCAAAATCGAAAAAGCGCGTGTTGAGTTAGAAGCAAAATCGGCAGAATTACGTAAGCAGCAGCAATTACAAAAAGCAGAACAGGAGAAAGAAAGAACTCAATATTATCAAGGGTTAACTACATCGATTGTTGAAGCATTTTGTTCGTATGGTAACGGTTTAAAAGCAGTTCCTAAAAATGAAAATATTAGCCTTATTATCAAATCTGGTGGCGATAAAGTCGGCAATCGATTTAAAGATAATATTTATGTTTTTAGTAAAAAAGATATCACCAATTGTGCGATTGATAATATCAATGCTAAAGCTTTGTTTGAAAAAGGCAAAGGTTACCAGTTTTAATTGCTTTAAATTCGGTACTTTAATTCGCTACTAAAATACCTATGAAGCCACATTTTGTGGCTTTTTCTTTTTTAGAAGAAAATTAAAGACAGATACTGGAGAAGAGGCAAAAAATTAAAAATTAGTGAATATCAACATTGGTACTGACGGATAAATCGTCAGACGCGTTATGCTTTTCAGCTATTTTATAACTTTGATGTTCATCAAAATATGAGAGAAATAATTGCAATTTATCATTAAAAATTGCCGATAACTCATACAGTTCATTTTTCTTTTTAGATTTACAGCTTTTATATACCGTTTGAGCGGAAGCCGTTTCTGGTAATAAAGGATGTTGATCGATATAAACGATTACATTTGATGATTGAGTTAAGAAGTAGCCTTTATCATTGGTTGTTTGTGGAGCAAACAAACGATAACTGACTTGGTTTTTTGCTATAGATGATGATTCGATGGTGACTTTGGGGAATGCATGACTAACTTGACTAAAAGTACAAACGAGTGATATCGCAGCTATTGAACTTTTTATTAGTAAAGTTTTACTTATTGATCTCATGTTCCATCCTCCTAATTAACCATTCAATCTATAGACAAATTACAATGTAACTTTTCTGCAAAATATTAAATTCAGTAAAACAACTCGTTACATTTTAACTGTAATCGCAAAGCTAAACTAACGCTATTTATATGGGATAAGCGGTCGGATTTATGAGATTAATACCAAAATAGCTATATTAGTAAGGTGTTGTGCAAACCTAATCGAGTTTGCACAGCCTCAATAAGACATGTTTGACGCATAAAAACTTTCACAAAAAAATGAATATATTTTACTTTATTCCTAGCAAATTCATATTCACTTGTTGCTATAGCTACAATCTACAACTAGGTACTTTCTTTTACCATTAAGCGATATTTATGCAATAAAGGTTCAGTATAACCACTAGGTTGTTGTTCGCCTTTAAACACTAAGTCGCATGCAGATTGAAAAGCAATGCTATGGTCAAAATTTGTTGCCATAGCATGGTAATTTGGATCGCCACTGTTTTGTTGATCAACTACCTGAGCCATTTTCTTTAAACTATTGAGCACTTGCTCTTGAGTGCAAATACCATGTTTTAGCCAGTTTGCCATGTGCTGACTGGAAATTCGTAGTGTTGCTCTGTCTTCCATCAAACCAACGTTATTTATGTCAGGCACTTTTGAGCAACCAATACCTTGATCTATCCACCTAACAACATAGCCCAAAATACCTTGTGAATTGTTATCGAGTTCTTGTTCAATTTCTGCCTCATTCCACTGAGGATTTGCTGCTAAAGGGATCGTCAAAATGTCATCAAGGTTGGCGGCAGGTCTTTGCTTGATAGACTTTTGCAGATCAAAAACATTAACCCTATGATAATGTAGCGCGTGCAACGTGGCTGCTGTAGGAGAGGGCACCCAAGCGGTGTTTGCGCCTGCTTCAACATGGTTGATTTTATTAGCCAGCATATTGGCCATTTGATCAGGGATCGGCCACATGCCTTTGCCTATTTGAGCTTTACCACTAAATCCACATTGTAAGCCGATATCAACATTATTATCTTCATAAGCTCGGATCCAAGGTGTTAATTTTATATCGGCTTTGCGTAGCATAGCGCCCGCTGCCATTGAGGTATGAATTTCATCCCCAGTTCTATCTAAAAAGCCAGTATTAATAAAAACCACACGCTCTTTAGCTGCATGAATACAAGCTTTTAAATTAACGCTTGTGCGGCGTTCTTCGTCCATTATGCCCATTTTTATGGTATTGCGATCAAGGTTTAATGCATCTTCTACCTGTTCAAATAAAGTGTTAGCAAATGCTACTTCTTCAGGACCATGCATTTTTGGTTTAACGATATAAATCGATTTTTCTTCGCTATTCGATAAATGATTGTTGCCTGATATATCGTAAAGCGCGATAAGTGAGGTGATCATCGCATCGATGATCCCTTCTGGTACTTCTTCACCCTTGGCCGTTAATATCGCATTGTTTGTCATTAAGTGACCCACATTACGAACAAACATCAAACTTCTGCCTTTTAATGTTAAAGAGCTACCAGATACAGTTTTATAATGGCGATCTTCAGCCATGGTGCGGGTGAAGGTTTTACCTTGTTTGGTTATTTGTTCGCTTAATTCCCCTTTATTTAAGCCTAACCAGTTTTTATAAGCGATCACTTTATCTTCAGCGTCAACCGCTGCTACAGAGTCTTCGCAATCCATAATGGTTGTTAATGCTGACTCTAAAGTGATATCGCTGACCCCTGCGAGATCTTGCTTGGCAACAGCACTTGTTTGCTCAAAATTGACTTCAAAATGCAAACCATTGTTTATAAATAACAGTGTGCTCGGGCTGTTTTCTTCACCCTGAAACCCCAAAAACTGCATTGGAATTTTCAATGAAGTTTGTTGCTTATTTTGCAGCAAAACAACCAGCTGTTGATTGTTAATTGAATAATTTATGGCTTGGTGATGACTGCCGTTCACTAAAGGTAGATGTTGATCTAAAAAGTCACGAGCAAAACTGATCACTTTATGCCCACGCACAGGGTTGTATTGACTGTCTTTTTCCGCACCATCGTCTTCAGCAATAATATCTGTGCCATATAGTGCGTCGTACAAACTTCCCCATCTCGCATTTACAGCATTTAATGCAAACCTTGCATTCATGATTGGCACCACCAGTTGAGGGCCTGCCATTGACGCTAGCTCTTTATCAACATGCGATGTGCTAATGGTAAAATCTTCAACTTGCTGAGCTAGATATCCAATCTCAGTTAGAAAGCTTTTATATTGGCTAAAATCAAATTTTTCACCTAGATTCTCGTTGTGCCACAATTCAATTTTGTGCTGTAAATCATCTCGAGTGGCCAACAATTGTTGGTTGATTGGCATTAAGTTTTCAATGATTTGGCTGAACTTTTGCCAAAAATCAGTCGACTCTAGCGATAAACCTGGCAATACATCTTGCTCGATAAATTGATGAAGGCATTGAGCAATTTGCAAATTAGCAACTTCTATTCTTGGTGACATAACAAGTCCTTATATGAACTAAAAGACGTAAGCTGTAATTGAAGTTTTCATGGAAAGATTCAAAAAAGCACTGGGTAAGATGGAATTTAGGGGGATTATCCGTTACGCGCAATAGCCTCTCTTGGTACATCAGCTGAATATTACTATAACTAGCACATGAAAATTGAAGGGTTATTTTATTAGTTATTGAAAAATAATGAATTAAATTTAATTTTTGTTAGTCATATAGATGCTATTGTTATTGATTATCTTTGTCATTCATTCCGTGAATGTTGGCTTGGTTGTCGTGAAAAAATCAAAAATGTGCTATGAGAAATTGATTCGTGTAAAAATTATTAAAACACAGATTGAATTTGCCCAATTAGGGAAGGAGCGATGATAGCAGTAATAGTGGCAGAAACAATCAATGCTAATGAACTATATGCAGCATGCAGGTAGCTTATTTGGCTGATAGTTGCCGTTCCTAATGCGTGACTTGCTGTACCAATTGCTAATCCTTGCGCTTTTGGTGAAGTGACATGAATGAACGTTAACCATTTTACCCCTAATATAGCGCCGACTAAGCCAGCGATAATAATGGCGAATGCGGTGATCGAACTATTGCCATTAAGCTGCTCAGTTAAAGCTATCCCTATGGGGGTTGTTATCGATTTAAGCGCCAGTGAAACGGAGACAGACATTTGCTGAGTGATCACCATGGTTATTATGTAACTTGTTGATATTGCAAGAAACGAAGCCAAAGTTAACAGGCTAAAAATTTTCTTCCATTGAGCCTTCATGGCACGTAAATGCTGATACAAAGGGTAGCCCAAGGCAACAACGGCAGGTTCTAACAGTTTTCCTAAATACCATGTTGCTTGTTGGTAAGTACTGTAGGTGATGTCAAATGTGAGTAAGATGCAGATCAAAACCAAGATGCTTAATAGCATAGGGTTTAACCATATTTTGCTAGTTTTTTGCTGCATCCAAGAAAAAATCTGATAAATCAATAAGGTAGTTACACAGAATACGCTGGATTGAAAAATGGCAGATGCAAATATATCGGGCATATTAATGTGAACTTGATGCTTTATTTTCAATGGCTTGGAACACTAAACCAACAAAACTCAGCAGTAAAAATGTAGTGATAAAGGTAATAGCAACGAGTGCGATACCGTGTGTTTTTATCAGCTGATATTGATTAATAATACCAACACCAGCAGGAACAAAACACACTCCCATATTTCTAATGCCCCATGTTATTGACACTTTAACTTTTTCAGCATCGCATACCCGAAAATGTAGTAAAGCGGTGAAGCACATCATGCCGTATAAACTCGCAGGTAAGCCTCCAATAACATGGTTGATAACATATCCAATCAATAAACTGATTGATATAAAAGCTATACTGTATAGTGCATTTAACATAAGTGGGTATTTACTAGTTTATGGATTGTTTTTGCTTAGCTATTTTTACTTAGCTGTTCTCATTAGCTGCCTCAATCACTAATTGACGGAACCAAATATGGCTAGCGTCATGATGCAGTAATGGGCTCCAAATCATTTTCAATTCCATTTCAGGAATTTCAAAAGGAGGTTTTAAAATCGTGTAATTAGGATCGTCTTTATGAAGCATGGCAGCTTTCGTGGGTAATGTTGCAACTAAGCCGTCTTCGTATGCTAACTGCATAGCTACATGATAATTACGTGTGAATACTTTGATATCACGTTTTTTCCCTAATCGTGCTAATGCTTCATCGACCCAACCAAGTTTTTGTACATCTTTAGGATCCATACCAACACCTACACCAAACCCTGTTTTAGATACCCAAACATGTTTTGAGGCTAAATAACTGTTAAGGTTGAATTTTGTCACTACTTCATTGTCTGCACTGAGTAAGCAGGCAAATCCATCTCGCCAAATCGTTTTTTGATGGAAGGATTGTGGTAATTCGTCAAAACGATTAATTGCCATATCAATTTTACCCGCTTCAACATCGTGAAACGTGACATCGCTTGGAGTCATTATATCGATAATTACGTTAGGGGCAATTTGATTGACCTTTCTTAATAGTGTTGGAAGTAATGTTGAAGCGGCATAATCGCTTGCCATGATGCGAAAAACTCGATGGCTGTTTTGCTCATTAAATTCTTCTTCGCCTTGTAATGCCTCTTCAAGCTCTAACAATATTTTTCTGATCACCGGCGACAATGAACGCGCACGTTCGGTGGGAACCATGCCATCGGATGTTCTCACTAAAATAGGATCATTAAATAAGGTGCGTAATCGTTTCAAGCCATTACTCATTGCGGGTTGGGTAATATTTAATTGGCTTGCCGCTCGGGTGACATTTTTTTCTCTGAGTAATACATCAAGATAGATAAGTAGGTTTAAATCGATTTTTGATATATTCATGCGATAAATGTTTCTGATAAAAATGATAAATGAAGTATATGTCACTATCAGGGTGTGAAATCAAGTAGCGATTAGTCTTAGTTTTCAATGAAAACCTTCTCTTTAAAAAAACACTATAGAATAAATATCATTTAACTGTTTGATTTGATTTAAATAAATATAGTTGCCGGTAGGTTGTATTTAGTTTGTGAATGGTGAGGATAATAATTATATATTTTATTGATGTTTGTTTGTGATTTAGTCTTTGTGTTGCTAGGTATGACAACTTACCAATTCAATTACATTTTGTTAGCGCACTCGACGTGCTGGGAGAGAAAGAAATGACTACTTACCGCCAAGAAATAGATAAGTTAAAGGATCAATTAGCAACACAAAAAACATGGCAAGCCATTAATCCAGAATCAGTTGCGCGCATGCGTTTGCAAAATCAATTTAAAACAGGATTAGATATTGCAAAATATACAGCAGCCATTATGCGTAAAGATATGGAAGCTTATGATGCTGATTCGAGTCAATACACTCAGTCATTAGGGTGCTGGCATGGTTTTATTGGTCAGCAAAAAATGATCTCAATTAAAAAGCATTTTCAAAATACGGATCGTCGTTATTTATATCTTTCTGGTTGGATGGTCGCTGCACTTCGCTCAGAATTCGGTCCGCTGCCTGATCAATCTATGCATGAAAAAACATCCGTTGCTAAATTAATTGCTGAACTGTACACCTTTTTACGTCAAGCCGATGCTCGCGAATTAGGTGGTTTATTTAGAGAATTAGATGCCGCGAGAAATAATGGTGATGAAGTAAAAGCGTCGGAAGTTCAAAGCCAGATTGACGGTTATGTTACCCATGTTGTGCCAATTATCGCTGATATCGATGCCGGTTTTGGTAATGCCGAAGCGACTTATTTGATGGCTAAACAAATGATTGAAGCGGGAGCTTGTTGTATTCAAATTGAAAACCAAGTGTCAGATGAAAAGCAATGTGGCCACCAAGACGGTAAAGTGACTGTACCGCACGAAGACTTTTTAGCGAAAATTAATGCAGTACGTTATGCCTTTATGGAGCTTGGTGTTGACGACGGCGTAATTGTTGCTCGTACAGACTCATTAGGTGCGGGTTTAACAAAACAAATAGCTGTGACTAAACAAACGGGTGATTTAGGCGATCAATACAATGCCTTTTTAGATTGTGATGAAGTTAGCGAGG
>DAINNQ010000050.1:0-11583 GCA_036735825.1 Alteromonadaceae bacterium
AAAAGGAATGCCATGCCAATCTACCAGTGCTTGGCAATCTTGATGGTTTGAAACCACAGCGACTATGTTGGTAGGTAAAACACCTGCTTTCCATTTGGTAAGTAACGACACTAAACAATGATCATCTTTAGAAACTGCAATAACAATATTGGGAACATTGGCTTTGTCGAGTAAGCGGTATTGCATGTTTAACGGCGATGCTAATTCTTCAATGCCTTGAGTAAAATCTTCAATAGAAACCGTCATATTTCTATCATCAAAAGCGATACGAGAGAAAAACGTTTCAGTATAAGGGTCACTATATTGTGATGTTTCCGTAACAAAAGCACCGTGTTCATAAAGGTTTTGAGTTACTTTTGCTAAAACGCCTGAAGTATCAGGACATTGCCATGTCAGAATGTAATGGTTAATTTTACTCATGAGTGTTTAATGTAAATGACTAGTGAATCTCAGTTTGCCAGTTTTTAAGAACGCTAGGCTAGTTATTTATCGCTATGGGTTAGATATTCAAGGAATAACTTAAACCAATACTTACTCTGGAAGATCAAGTTGGTGTTTGTGCTTAATAAAATAAGCTTCAACTTTTTCACGCGCCCAAGGTGTTTTCCTTAAAAAGGTTAAACTCGATTTAATACTCGGATTATTACTAAAACAGTTTATTGCTATTTCTTTATGTAATTGTTCAAAACCAAATTTTTCAACTAATGCGGTCACAATAGTTTTTAAGGTAATGCCATGTAATGGGTTGTAAGGCTGGTTGTCCAAGTGTCACCTATTATTGCGGTAAATAAGTGTGATTTTATCATTAGTGTGTTGTATTTGCTGTACATAAATATAAAACGTAAATTCACTTAGTAGATTGGCTATTATTTCAAGCAATGCTAAGGTGAACATAAGACCACAAAATTATTATAAAAAGAGAGTTGGAAGTGCTGCAGTTAAAATTTGCCCATAAAATTATTCTTGTCAGTGTTGCTTTGCTAATTCTAGCATTAACCGTATCTACCACCATTAATTACATTACGTTAAAAAGAGACACGCAAGACAATCTAAACCGTGCCATAGATGAAATAGGTCACTCAGTCGCAGGTAATATCTCCTATTGGCTAAACGGAAAATTACGTATTGTTGACTCTATTGCGCAAAGCACGTCAGCAGAGCCGCAAACAGAAAATGTCTTGAAAATGGTGAAACAAGCGGCACTAGCAGGTGACTTTAAAAACGCCTATGTTGGTTTGGAAAGTACCGGTGAATTTATTTTAGATGATGCCGCTTTGGTATTGCCAGAAGGGTTTGATGCGAGAGGACGCCCTTGGTATACCCAAACTAAACAAGCTCGAAAGTCTTCATTTACCGAACCTTACTTGGATGTCACCATAAATAAATTGGTGATTTCTCCTGTTGCTCCTGTAGAAGTTAACGGTAATTTTGTTGGCGTTGCTGGCGGTGATATTTTACTCGATGATATTTCAAACATCTTAAACGCGATTGATTTTTTGGACATTGGTTATGCTTATCTGGTTACATCTGAAGGTAAAATACTGAGTCATCCGCAGGCAGGGTATGTGGAAAAGAGTGTTAAAGATTTACTCGGCCAACAACCTCCATTTGTTAAAGAATTAAACGAAATTGATGCTAAAAATATCGTCTCATTTGTGCCAATAAAAGGCATTGAATCGGTTAATTGGTATGTTGGTGTTTTACTTGACCGAGAAAAAGCTTATCAATCGTTAGTTTCCGCTCGAAATACAGCGATTATTGTCGGCGTGATTAGCTTATTAGTTTCAGTAGTGTTATTGCATTTCTTGTTTGCTCATCTGATGAAACCTATTTATCATCTTAATGCAGCCATCAAAGATATTTCAGAAGGCGATGGTGATCTCACTCAGCGTTTATTGGTAGATACCCAAGATGAAATTGGCCAATTATCACAAAATTTCAATGGCTTTATCGAACGCGTTCATCATTCTATGAAACAAGTACAAGCATCGGCTCAGGTCTTAGATGAGCACATTGCTCAAGTTCGCAATAGCGCGCATAACGGGATTGCAATGGCTGAGCAGCAATTAAGCCGAGGTAGCAATGTTTCAAGCGCGATTACCGAACTTAATAGCTCGTCAGATGAAATATCCATGAATGCTGCCAATGCTTCAGAATTAACCTCTGCGATGCAAGCACAATCAGAAGAAGGTATGTCAGCATTAAACGAGAATATATTAGCCATTCAGCAATTGTCGGGCATTATGCAAAGCTCTAGTGGTGATATAGAAAAACTTCGTAATGAAGCGAAAAATATTGCTAGCATATTAGATGTGATCATGGGAGTGAGTTCTCAAACGAATTTACTGGCATTAAATGCCGCCATAGAGGCTGCGCGAGCAGGTGAAGCAGGTCGTGGTTTTGCTGTTGTCGCTGACGAAGTGCGTCAATTAGCGCAGCGAACACAAGATGCAGCAACCGAGATTGAAAACATGATCGAGAACTTGCAACAAGGAACTATCTCTGTTGTTACTTCAATGGAAGAAAGTCAAAAGAATAGTGAAGCTAGTGTTGAGAAAGCGCATTTGGCTGATGAAAAAATGCAAACGATTATCGGGGCACTGCAAAAAGTGGATAACGAAAACCATGCCGTAGCTGATGCGACAAAACAACAAAGCCATGTGATTAAATCTATTGACGAAGATATTTTGCAACTAATGGATTTAAATCAACAAGGTGTGGTGAATTTTCAACAAACAGAAAATGCTTGTGACAGCCTTCAGGAAGAATTTGCCAGCTTAAATAAATTGGTTGGCCAATTTAAAGTTTAATTAGCTACCCATTTGCAAAATAAAAAGAGCGCGATGCGCTCTTCAGATTGCTGACAAAGTCCTAGACGTCGCTCTAGGACTTTGATCTAATAGAAACATGGATAATTAATCAGATTTCCCCATGTTAAAAACGCCTACACCTCAACAACATGAACTTGAAATGGTCACCCTAGACCAACTGGTGCCAGCAAACCACCTCGTTCGCCAACTCGACAAATATATTGATTTTGAATTTATACGTAACGAAGTAAAAGCGCTATATTGTCCCGATAATGGACGACCTCCTGTCGATCCTGTTCGCTTATTTAAAATCATCTTGCTGGGTTATTTGTTTGGGCTCAAAAGCGAGCGTCAGCTCGTTAAAGAGATTGAAGTCAACGTGGCTTATCGTTGGTTTTTACGCATGGGGTTGACGGAAAAAGTCATAGATGCGTCAACGTTGAGCCAAAATCGTATTCGTCGTTTCAACGGCACTGACGTGTTTGAACGTATCTTCAATCACATTGTAACGCAAGCGATGGATTATGGGCTGGTGGGTGGCAAAACGGTGTTTACAGACAGTACGCATTTAAAAGCGAACGCGAATAAACGCAAAAGCAAAAACGTTTACAAGCCCGTGAAGCCGAGTGCTTATATAAAGCAAATAGATAAAGCCGTGGAGGCAGACCGTAAAGCGGCAGGAAAAAAGCCCTTTAAAGAGAAACAAGTGTGCGAAGTCAAAAGAAATAAACAAAGTACCACAGATCCAGATAGTGGATATATGCACCGTGATGAAAAGCCAAAAGGCTTCTTCTACCTAGATCATCGAACCGTTGATGGCGATTATAACATCATCATCGATACTCATATCACACCTGGCAACGTTCATGATGCGCAACCGTTCATTGCTCGCATCGACAAAATAAAAGCAACGTTCAATATCAGCCCAATATTTGCAGGAGTTGATGCGGGATATGCCACAGCACCAGTGTGCCATGCGTTAGAAAGCAGAGAAATCATCGGGGTTATTGGCTATCGACGTCCTTCAAGAACCAAGAACAAAATCAAGAAAAAACATTTCACGTATGACGAATCGAAGAACCAATACACCTGCCCTGAAGGCCAAATACTTATCTACAAAACGACCAGTCGAGAGGGATATAGAGAGTATCACTCAAACCCGATGCAATGCGTAAACTGTCATCAATTACTCGATTGCACAAAGAGTAAAAACCATAAGAAAGTTATCACGAGGCACGTTCAACAATCTAGCCTAGATAATGCCAATGCTTTTCGACTAACCAATACAGGCAAAGCATTATATCGACGACGTTGTGAGACAGTAGAGCGAAGTTTCGCCGACGCCAAACAACATCACGGCCATCGATACGCTAGATTCCGAGGCAAAGCCAATGTGCAACATCAAGCTTACATGGCAGCAAGCGCCCAAAATATAAAGAAAATCGCCATGCTTCTTCATAAAACAAACGAACCCGAACGAAAAGCCGCTTAACAAGCTTACGTCGTTAAAAATTCCCCGAAAAATCTCCCAATACATCAATATACGTCTATCACAACCGCTATATAATGAGCATATGAAAAACAAACCCAACACTAAAAAAACATCGCGATCGCGACCTCTGGTCGCTATAAAAAACAAACCCCGCTTAAAAAGCAGGGTTTGTCATTAGTCTGAAGAGCGCGATGCGCTCTTTTTTAATAGGTGGTTATATTGAAAAAATTATCAAAACTAACTTAAACGTCATATTTTTGAATGATTTATGCTCTAAAGTACTGGCAACGATCATCAGAGCTTCACCACTTTAATTAAAATGAATTTTCATTTTTTGCTGCCAACACTTGGCCATTTTTAGCGATTTTAAAGTAGACCTTGCTATCATTTTTCGGGTTTGTTGCGCTAACGACATAATAGTTATCTTCAACACTGGTAATGGCAAGCTGAGATTTATCTAAGCTCTTCCATGAATCATCAAGCTTTCCAACTCCCAAGCCGAAATCTTTGAAGGTCATTTTGTTTATCGCTGTTGCTGCTATGCTTAATGCTTTTTGACCGCTGATAACTCCATGATCATCATGAGCAGAAACATTAACGCTTAGTAGAGTTGCACTTAGTGCAATAATTGCTAGTAGTTTGTTCATTGTTTTCTCCAGTGTTTATAGCGTAATCATTATTGTTTCAGACCAATCACTTCATACTGACCTTTGACCATAAGCTGTATGGCGATTGGTTTATCGGTTTTATTTTTCCAGTACCAACCATGTGAACCTGCAAATGGTGTAGTAAAGCTACCTTTCATTTCGTTATTAGTAGCAATAGTGAAGCTTTCAAAATAACCTGTGGTATCACCTTCAGGCTCACCATGTAAATCAAAGTAGAGTGGCTCACCGTCTGTTAACCACTCATAAGTCATTTTTTCATACTGCTTCATGTAAAACTTATACTCGATGCCGCGACCTGCTGGCACAGTCACTTCGATGGTTTGAAATTCATCAGTCCCTTTCTCAACAGCTAAATTCGTTGTTGGTTGCTGCTCTTCTCCTGCTGTAGCCAAGACGGTTAAGCCTAATTTTTTACCAATCCCTGTAGGGTCAATATTATATTCGGCGGGCAATATGACTGTTACCAAAACGATAGCAGCGACAATAACGGCTGATACACTCGCTTTTATTAGTGTTTTACTACTTACTGTGTGTTGCATAACTTTCTCTTATCTTTTTGAATTGATTAAAGGGTGAAATAACCTGTTAGTTGCAGACCCATCAACATAACACCTGCACTCATTAAAGCAGTGTTGGTTAATGTTGAAAATCGCTGAAATGATGGCAGTTTACGCCATGCATTTATTACGATGAGGATAATCGCAAGCGCAGCAAATTGGCCAAGCTCGACACCTAAATTAAAGGCTATTAAGTTAGTGATTAACCCATCTTCTGGTAATTGGAATTCTTGTAATTTTGTTGCCAAACCAAAACCATGAAATAGGCCAAATAGTAGCACTGCCCATTGCGTATTAGGTTGCCAGTTTAAGCAACGTTTAAAGCCACCTAAATTATCAAAGCCTTTATAGACCACAGAAAACCCGATAATGGCATCAATCAAGTAAGCGTTGACTTGAATGTCGCTCAAAACACCAAACAGTAAAGTCACGCTATGCCCAATGGTAAACATGGTGACATAAAGCAATACATCTCTGCTGTGATATAGGAAAAAAATTACACCGACTAAAAACAGCATGTGATCATAACCAGTGATCATATGCTTAGCGCCGATATACAAAAACGGAAGGAATTGCACGCCAGTATTTTGTTCTAAAAAAGCTCGGGTTTTATCATCAACACCATGTGCTAACACATCGACACTGATCAGCGCAAAAGCAACGATAAGTAAGCACAGGCTAACCTTGATAACACTCTTAACGCCCAGAGTGTTGATTGTTAGATTATTTAGCATCAGGTGACTCCAATACTTCAACTTCAGTCAAAAGTGACTCCTTTGCTCTATGTGGCTTATTTTTATGCAATATGCGATATAACGCAGGGATCACAAACAAGGTCAGTAAGGTGGATGAAATGATCCCGCCAATTACTACCGTTGCTAGTGGACGCTGAACTTCAGAGCCAATCCCTGTATTTAATGCCATTGGAATAAACCCTAACGAGGCAACGAGTGCGGTTGTTAATACTGGGCGTAAGCGTGTTAAGGCACCATCTAATATCGCCTGATTAAGAGATATACCATCTTTTCGAAGCTCTCTAATAAATGACACCATGACTAAACCATTTAAAATCGCAATACCTGATAGCGCAATAAAACCAACCGCAGCAGATATTGAAAATGGAATATCTCTAAGGAGTAATGCTGCAATACCACCAGTCAACGCTAAAGGCACGCCAGTAAAAATAATCATTGCATCTTTCACTGAATTTAATGCCAAAATTAATAAGCCAATGATCATTAGCAAAGTCACCGGCACCACAATACTTAAGCGTTTTGATGCGGATTGCAGTTTTTGATAAGTACCACCATATTCGACCCAATATCCAGTAGGCACTGCAACCTTTTCACCAATAGCGGCTTGAATATCAGCAACAAAACTACCTAAGTCTCGCCCTCGAACGTTTGCGGTAACTACCACGCGGCGCTTACCATTTTCTCGGTTGATTTGATTTGCCCCTGAAATCTGCTCAAGCGTCACTAATTCTTGCAGAGGAATAGCATGGCCATCAGGTAAATGAATCGGTAAGTACGCGAGTTCATCAACATTATTGCGTCTTGTTTCACTCAAACGAACAACAATATCTGAGCGTATATCACCTTGATAAAACTTCCCTGCCACAGTGCCGCCCATCGCTGTTGCTACTTGAGATTGCACCTCTGCAATGCTAATTCCATGTTGCATAAGCTTCTGGCGCTTAGGCATTAAACTTAACATTGGCAAACCTATTATCTGCTCTACCTGAACATCAGCAATACCATCAACTTGAGCAATTGCAGACTCAATTTCAGCCCCAATTGCTGCCAATGAATCAAAATCATCACCAAATACTTTTATTGCCAGCTCCGCTCTAACACCGGCGAGCAGTTCGTTAAATCGCATTTGAATTGGCTGTAGGAATTCATAACGATTTCCCGGAATGGGTTCAACCAATGCGGCTAATTCTTCAACAACTTGTGTTTTGCTTTTAGTTGGATTTGGCCACTCGTTTCTTGGTTTAAGAATAATAAAGTTATCTGCAACACTAGGCGGCACAGCATCTGTTGCAACATCCGCCGTGCCAATTTTTGCAAAAACTCGTTCAACTTCAGGCATTTGTTTTATTTTTTCTTCTAACGTCGCTTGCAGTGCAATGGCTTGACTCAACGAGGTACCAGGGATACGTAAGGCATGCATGGCAATATCTCCTTCATCTAAATTTGGGGCAAATTCACTGCCTAATTTAGTTGCTTGCATGCCAAACCAAATCACTAAAGCCGAAGCAAAAATCACGACCAACCATCGCGCGTTGATCACCGCGTTTAACGTTGGACGATACAAGGCTTCTGCCCCTCGCATTAATGGGCTATTTTTTTCTTGGACTGGTTTTTTAAACAATAACGCGATCATCGCAGGGACAAAGGTTACTGAAAGTAACATCGCACTCAATAATGCGATAACCACGGTAATTGCCATCGGGTGAAACATCTTGCCTTCAACACCTTCAAGCGCAAATATCGGTAAATAAACGGCGGTGATAATAAACACGCCAAATAACGCAGGGCGAATAACTTCACGCGTGGCCTCGAACACTAATTCCATGCGCTCTTTTAAAGGCAGTGGATTCGCTGTTGTGTTACCAACTTGTGCTTGGCTTAAACGGCGTAAACAGTTCTCAACAATGATAATGGCTCCGTCAACGAGTAAGCCAAAATCTAAAGCACCTAGGCTCATCAAGTTTGCGCTGACTCGTGTTTGTACCATTCCTGTTACTGTCATTAACATGGCAAATGGGATCACTAACGCCGTTAAGAATGCGGCGCGAAAATTACCCAATAACACAAACAGCACGACAATAACTAAAATAGCACCTTCTGCTAAATTGGTTTGCACTGTGGTTAAGGTTTGATCAACTAATTTTGTTCTGTCGTAAACAGCGGTAGCAATGATGCCTTCTGGTAATGATGCATTAATTTCTTTTAGCTTTTCACCGACACCGTGCGCAACGGTACGACTGTTCTCACCTATGAGCATGAACACCGTACTCATGACTACTTCACGACCATTTTGTGTTGCAGCCCCCGTTCTCAGCCCTTTGCCATTTTCAATATCAGCCACATCTTTAACATAAATAGCCGAGCCTTTATGGGTTTTTAGTACAATATCGCCAACCGCTTGCATGCTCTCAACTTGTCCGGGCACTCTTAACAACCACTGAGCACCTTGTTGCTCAATAAAGCCTGCTCCTTGGTTTTGGTTATTACTGGCTATTGCATTAACAACATCTGCTTGCGTTAAGCCAAAAGCTACTAATTTCTCTGGTTTAAAGGCAACTAAGATCTCTCGCTCAAAGCCACCGATAGGGTTCACTTCCACGACACCCGGTACGCGCATTAATTGCGGCCTGATAGTCCAGTCATGGACAGTACGTAAATCCATCGGGGTGATTGCCGAGCCATCGAGATGAGTGGCGCCTTCTTTTGCATCAACGGTGAACATAAAAATTTCACCAAGACCTGTCGCTATAGGTCCTAACTCTGGCTCTAAACCAGTAGGTAATTCAGAGCGTGCTGCGGATAAACGCTCATTGACTAACTGTCGGGCAAAATAAACGTCAGTATCATCATTAAAAATCGCCACAACTTGAGATAGACCATAGCGCGAAACAGAGCGCGTATAAGTTAACCCCGGCAAACCTGATAGCGCTGTTTCAAGGGGGAATGTTACTCTTTGTTCAACCTCAAGTGGTGTATATCCTGCTGCTTCAGTATTGATCATCACCTGTACATTAGTAATGTCAGGTACTGCATCTATGGGTAATTTAGTGAAATTCCAAATACCTAAACCAGAAACAGCAAGTACCATCACCAATACGAGGAACTTCCGCTTTATTGAAAAGCGTAAAATGGACTCTAACATTTATCCGCTCCTAGTGGTCGTGTGACGCGCCAGACTTTTCAATGTCGGCTTTTAATATATAACTATTGTCGGTGACATACTCTGTACCTGCTTTTAAGCCGCTAAGTACTTCAACCCACTGTCCATCTTCTTGCCCTAATTCCAGCATGCGAACTTCATATTGCTCACCAACTTTGGCATAAACGACAGTGAAATCCCGAAAACCTTGCAGACCAACACGCTTAACCGCTAATGGCACATCAAAGGTTGCGACTTCTACTTGCGCTTTCACAAAGCTTCCTTCAGACAACGTTTGTTCTTCATTTGACAATTCTACCCAAACGATTCTGGCTTGGTCATCCCTCACTTTTGGCTCGATAAAAGAAACAATGCCCGAAATTTTGTCATCAATGCCTTCTATTTCAAGCGTTACCGGGCTACCGATTTTAACTTTTTGATAATCCATTGGGTAAATTGCAAGCTTGGCAATGTAAAGGTCGTTATTGGCTATCGTAAATAAATTACGACCATTAGTTTGCTCGCCGCTATTAGCTAATTGCTCGGTGATAACACCGTCGGCAGGCGATTTAATCGCATAGGGTTTAAGACTTTCGTTACTTTCAACGGTAAGCAATGTTTGACCTTTTTTCACTGTATCGCCAAAGCCAACATGTAGTTTGGTTATTTCACCTTCAAACCTAGCAGCAATATTACGCTCGGCACCTACAGGTAGCGATAATGAACCAAATGCAGGGATAGTTTGATGTAACGTTGCCGCTCCAGCTATCTCTGTTTGAATTTCCATTGCATCAGCAATTGCTTGTTCAATGGTTGTGCGACCTTCTAGATTATCGTACTGCCATTGATAGGTTTTACCTTGATATGTTGCTTTGATGTTGACGACAAACGAGTGAGGCTCATAAATCACCATATCACCTCTAAGAATGTCTCCTTGAGCAACAAAGTTAATGTCATCAATACCATCACCAAGACGGGTTAATTTAATGTTTAAATCGACAGCAGTAGGAGCAACCGCTTTACCATCATGAGTCACCCATACTCTAAATTCAGGCGGCACTCCTGTTTCGAAAATAGCGAGTTCTAAAGCGAATTCTCCGTCTCTGAGCATTCTGCCACGATGAGGACCTTTTTCTGGTTCGGCTTGTTCAGCTACTGGTGTTGAGGATGCTATTGCGACATTAGTCACGGTAAAACCAAACGTTAAGAAAATCGCCAAGCTCAATGACGACAGGAATTTATTGTTTTTCATAAGTGTTCTCACTGAGATATGGATTGACCCGTTAAGCGTTGTATTTCGATATGTTGCAAGTGTAAGTTCTGATAGCCGTCAATTAACCGTGACTGGGCGCTGAGTAACTCACGGCGAACTTCGCTCCACTGGCTGTAACTAAGTTGTCCTTTATCGTAAGCATTACTTGCTTCAGATAATGCGGTTTCTAAATTAGGGATGATTTTTGTTTGTATTGTTTCAATGACATGTTGTGAATGAGCCATTTCTTGTAATAAAACAAAAAGTTGCGCATCAAGCTTTAGCATCATGGCATTTTGTTCACTGGCTAATACTTCTTGTTGAGCTTGAAGTGCCGAAATTGTTCCGGCATTGCGACTGCCGTCTCCCCATGGAATTGAAATACCTGCAACTAAGCCAAAATCATCCGTTGTTTCATTTCGGCGAACACCTGCGGTAAATTGCCATTGTGGTTTTGCTTCAATACGCGCTAATTCCATTTGCGATTGGGCGATCCGTTGTTCGCTTGCATATTTTTGTAATAATGGATTTTGTTTTAATAGTTCAAGTTGAGACGCTACCGAAGGGATAGTAGGTACAGATAATAAGTTACCACTTAAATTGAGGCTTTTTTCTGGCTTGCCCCAAAGCGAAGACAATTGGTAATTGTCAGCGATTAATTCATGGAGAAGATCTTCTTCAACCAGTTCTCTGCGCACCAATTCAGTTTGCGCTAATTTTAATTCAACAATAGAGCCTTTGCCGATGTCTGCTCTATCAGCCGTTAGCTGTACTACCTCTTGTGCTTGCAAAATGGCTCTTTTATTTAATTTAAGGCGTTCCTTTTTTACCAGTATTTCGATGAACTGTTTAGCGGTAAATGCCGATAAATCTAGCGCTTTGATTTGACGTTTAATTTCTACCTGAGTCG
>DAINNQ010000051.1:0-11580 GCA_036735825.1 Alteromonadaceae bacterium
AATGCTCTTTACTCACACTTCTTGATAGGTTTTTATCAAACCAGCCCGCTTTGGGGTTTGCATTAAAATGAGGATATAAAGTGAGCCCATCACTTCCTGCAATATTGACATCAAAATGGTAATCAATAATGCCGCCATCACGGTACATGCCTTTCGGCGCTTGTGGAATATCGCGAACACCTTGCATAACCATAGGAATAGAGCCTGACGCTAACAAGGCCTGCTTTAAATTTTCTGTACTAAGCGGTTGATAAACCGTATTAAAGTGATGCTTATCTGTAATGCGAACTTTGCTCTTGGGATGATGAAAAACAAATCGTTGATATTGATTTGTTAATAAACCACGATTAAGACGATTTAATCCAATACTCGACAGTAAACCAAGGAACTGACAAAATTTATTCTCAAAAGCAGTTAAACCATGACATTTAGCAACCACGAAATGCACTTTATAAACAGGGTTATTAATAATTTCATCAACACCACTATCACCATAAACCGCATCAAGTAATTCCATTGCTTTGGTGGTAATTTCAGCAGCGTCGGCTTTTTTAAAATAAACCGTTTCACTATAGTGGGTTGCTAATCGGGTAATGGCAGCTACTGGATCATTTTGAGCTAGCGCGCCAAATCGAAACGCACCTGCAGACGAGCCAATGAGGTTAAGCTCTTGCGTTCTGTTCTTAAAAAACTCACCGAACAGGTATTTATCTAAACCAAATAAAGTGAACCATTTTGGTCCACCACTTGCTCCTAGCATTTGAGTAAATAAATCGGCAGAAAATCCCTGCTGTTTAATGGTTTTTATTGCTGTTTCGCCAGCATAAATATCGAGCATGAGAGTTTTCTACTTATTTTTATAAATTTGACCAACGAAAATTATGTTGGTTGTTCGGCACAAACAAGGTTTGATAAAGGTTAGTGGCATAGTCATCGGTCATTCCTGCGACATAATCAGCAATGATACGATGGGTATTTTCACCAGTATTATGCGCCTGTTGCCAACGTGCTTTTGCGTTATTTGGCAGCAATCGAAGAGGGTCAGAGCTAAGTGCTTCAAACAATTCCATAACAACTTGTTGGCCGCGATATTCCAGTTGTTGAATTGAGGTTTGTTTGATAACAAATTGATAAACAAAATCTTTAAAAATTTGTAATGCTTGTTTTGCTACCTTTGGATGAAGTGCATTGAATCGTAGCAATGGCTCAATAAACGTTGTTTGAGCTGTTTCATTTAAGTCTAATAAAACAATTTCTGTTATTAGGTAGTTAACTAATCCGCCAATCGCTTCTTTTTGACGATGATGCTTTTGGCTAAATAAATTGTTAGTTAACGTTTTGCTCATTGTTACTAACCATTCGTCATCGAGCTTTTGCAATTTCGCTATGACGTGAGTATCAAAGTCATTACGGTTTACCACACCGGTGACAATGGCATCTTCTAAATCATGAATGCCGTAAGCAATATCATCGGCAAGTTCCATAATGGAACAGTCTAACGATTTGTATTGAGTTTTATGATGTTTGTTTTTATTGCTTTGACTGATTTTTATTTGTTGGAATGCTTGTTTGTCTTCATCACACAACGCCGCTAATACCCAATCTAAACAGGGAACATCATCGGCAAATAAACCTTTTGGTGGATGCCAATCACTGGCTTTTAGCTCGCGATGCGACAGCAAGGTTTTCGAGGGGGAATTCGCTGACAAAGCATTAAGGGTTTGAGGGTATTTAATTAAACCTAATAACGTTCTTCTGGCCAAGTTCATGCCATTATTTTCACTAAAAGGTTCTAGCTTTGAAACAATGCGAAAAGTTTGGCCATTACCTTCAAAACCGCCGTGGTCACGCATCATATAATTGAGAGCAACTTCGCCGCCATGACCAAAAGGTGGATGGCCAATGTCATGCGCTAAGCAGATGGCTTCAATTAATGTGTCGTCATGTGGAAAAAGTTGTTTGGCAAGTTCAGGATATTTCGAACGCAACTGAGCGCTAATTCCCGAGCCAATTTGTGCCGCTTCTAATGAATGCGTTAAGCGAGTGCGGTAAAAATCACTTTGTCCACTACCCATCACTTGTGTTTTAGATTGCAGACGTCGAAATGCCGCAGAGTGCAAAATTCTTGCTCTATCACGTTGAAAAGGGCTGCGATGATCTTGTCGTCTTGTTGCTACTTTTGTTAATTGGCGTTCTAACCAAATATCGCTCATAAATAACCTAGATAATATTTTAGGGAGTTGTAATTACGTGCTAAACTTTGTTGGGTTAAAGCAAACCAAGCGTTAGTTTAAATGGTACTTATTGTTTAAACGACACCTTACTCAATTTTACAATGACTGTAAAAATTTAATTTATCAAGAAATGGAGTCCTAATGCTGAAAAAACAATTGATTAGTGTCATTGTCTTTTTATTTTCATCTTTTCTTTTTGTCGTTGAAAGTATCGCAGCAGTTAATATTGCAGCAGAGCAGCCCAATAACTCAAATTTTACTTTGGAACTTGTCGCTGGGATCGCAAAACCTCCTTTTATTGTTGAAGAAAATGGTAAGGGTATGCAATTAGACTTGATCCGCGAAGCATTAGCGCTAAGTGACATTGATGTGAAGTTTACTCATATGCCATTAGGTAGAAACATTACCGGTTTTCAACGTATGAATGCCGACGGTGTGATCACCTTATTACCTGATTATCAACACCCAGGTTTACATTTATCAAAACCTTATATTTCTTATCAAAATGTGGCGATTAGTTTAGTAGAAAAACAATTCTCGATAGAAAAAATCAGTGATTTATCAAATAAAAATATCATGGCTTTTCAAAATGCCAAAAAATTTTTAGGTGATGAATATAATGAAACGGTTACCTATTCAATGGATTATCGCGAAGTACATGATCAACATAAACAAATAGAAATGCTGTTTTTGCGACGTGCTGAAGTGATCATTATGGACATTAATATTTTTAAGTGGTTTTTAAAAAATCAAAATGAAGTGATTTATCATAAACCTTTTACTGTCCATTATATTTTTAATGAACGTGAGTATTCTATTGGTTTTAAATCAGAAGAAGTGAGAGATAAGTTTGATCAAGGCATTCAAATGATGAGAGAAAGTGGCAGTTACCAAGTGATTATTGATAACTACCTGCATTAATTTTTGTTTACGGTAAATACTCGTTTTTTTCTGTTGAATTATTTGTTGGCAATAAATATTGCTCTTTTCGGTGCAGGGTAACCTTCAATTGTTTTAGTCGCATCGTTTGGATCTAAAAAGTCTTGCAATGATTCCGTATCAATCCACTCTGTTTTTCGTTGCTCTTCTAGCGTTGTCGCGTCAACATTCACCACGCGCACGTTTTTAAAGCCACAACGCGCAAGCCAAGCACACATGGCATCACAACTCGGTAAAAACCAGACATTTCGCATTTTTGCGTAGCGTTCACCCGGTACTAAAACGGTGTTCTCGTCACCATCAATCACTAACGTTTCTAATATTAACTCACCACCATCAACTAGCTGTGATTTTAATTGGTATAGAAAATCGATAGGGGAGTGGCGATGGTATAAAACGCCCATGGCAAAAACGCTATCAAAAGCATTCAGCTCAGGTAAATGCTCCACGCCTAAGGGTAATAAATGAACATTATCGTCTTTGATAAAATGCTGAACAGCGTTAAATTGGCAAAGAAACAGCTGGGTTGGGTCAATGCCGACCACAAATTTAGCGCCATCACCTCGCATACGCCATAAGTGATATCCGCTGCCACAACCTATATCGAGAACATATTTATTTTTGAGCGAACTGATGTGTGGGCTAAGTCTGTCCCATTTAAAGTCAGAGCGCCATTCTGTATCTATGTGTAAGCCATGAATATGATATGGACCTTTACGCCATGGTTTGAATTTTTTCAGCAAATTTTCCATGCGTTTAAATTCACCGTCATTAATATCGTCTTTTTGACCAACATGAACACCTTGGGTTAAATCTAGCGATGAAGGAGAGGTTTTTGGCAAAGCGTCGAGTGTTTTTTGCCAATGTGAAAATTCACCATGCAATTGCTCTTTTTGCCAAGTTTCTAGATGAGCAGGTAAAGATGTTAACCAATGACATAGACGGTTTTGACTGATTTTTTGATAAAAATTATTAAAATTCATTATTTTATGGCAACTAAAGAGAAGAAATTAAAACATTGAAACCATGGTGTTGCATGGCTAAACCCTGCTTCGGTTAAACGGGTTAAATGTGTGTCTAAATTGTCAGTGCGCATCACGTTTTCAAGCGCGGTTCTTTTTTGCGCTATTTCTAATTCACTATAACCATTGGCTCGTTTAAAGTTGTGATGTAAATTCACTAATAAATCATTACAAACCTGATCATTGGCCGATATTTTTTCTGATAACAACAAAATGCCACCAGGCTTTAAACCTTGGGCGATTTTATTGATCATCATCTGGCGATCTTCAGGGTTAATAAATTGCAAAGTAAAGTTTAATACCACCATTGACGCATTATTAATTTCAACATCAAGAATATTGTTTTCGATGATCTCGACAGGTGTTTCACCTTTAAACGCATTAATATGCATTTTGCAGCGTTCGACCATGGCAGCTGAGTTGTCTATGCCAATAATTTTACAATTTTTAGCGGTAATTGACTTTCTCATTGCCAACGTTGCGGCACCAAGCGAACAACCTAAATCATAAATATTGCTGTTATCTTGCACGAATTGTTGGCTTAATCGACCAATAGTATCAATAATAGTGTTATAGCCTGGAACAGAACGCGAAATCATATCCGGGAATACTTCTACAACTTGAGCGTCAAAAGTAAAGTCTTTGATCTGACTTTGCTTATTTGAAAAAATCAGATCGGTTTCAGAACGCGGCATAAATAATGTGTTTTGCAATTGGGTCAATTGTTGGTATTTTAACTGAAAAACGTTAGTTATTGAAATACAAAGCAGCTATTTAATCGGATGCATTGAACTTTGGTGATTAAATGTTGTTCAAGCTAAACGCTTTTTGATTCAAGACGTAAGCAACTCCTTGTCTAAATGCTAATAAGCTGCTGAAATAATAAACGCGAAAGGTCGACTAAACTGAAAGCATTCATTAGCTAGTGAACTCAGACACCCTGTAACTCAGACACCCTGTAACTCAGACACCCAGAAAGGATGAAAGTTTGAAGAGAAAATTAGCAAATATCAAAACGATTATTTTTATTTTGCTATGTCATATTAGTTTTGTTTCACTCGCACAATCCTCGGCAAATGGCGAATTAAATGCTTCGTCCAACCCCGAATTTAAGCAAACATACTCAATTGCAATAAATCAAACATCTTATCCTTATCATTTTGAAAATGAGCAAGGTCAACCTGACGGTATCATGGTTGACTTATGGAAGTTATGGGCTAAAAAACAAGGTGTTAATATTGAGTTTAAACATTCTAATTGGCAAGCGACGATTGATCATGTTAAACAAGGTGATATTGATATTCACGCAGGGTTAATGGCCACGGAAAAACGCAGTGATTCTTTAGCATTTACCCGTACTTTTTTTAAGCAAAACAGTTATGTCATTGTTCATCGCGATTTAAATATTTCTACCATTGAGCAATTATTACCTTACACCATAGGTATTGTTAAAGGCTCTAGCCATATAGAACATTTTATTCAACTGCACCCCAAACTTAATATTCGCACCTATGAAAATCGTTTCGCGTTGTTTGACGCAGCCTTACGTGGCGAGATTGTTGCCTTCACTAATCTTGACAAATTATCGAATAATTACCCGCGACATCAAGAAATTCAAACTGAATTTCCACTGTATAAACGCATGGAGTTTCATCAAGGAAATTATGTTGGCGCCGTTGCCAGAAAAAATGCCGCACTTTTAACTTTTGTTGAACAAGGGTTAGAAAAAATCACAGCGCAAGAAAAGTCGGCTATAGAAAAAAAGTGGCTAGGCGTCGATAAAAAAAATAATGTGCTGGTACTTGCTTTTACCCCTGAATTACCTCCGTATATGGCAATTTCACCAACGGGTATGCCTCAAGGTTTGTTTATCGATATTTGGCGCTTGTGGTCTGAACAAATGGGGCTAAAAATTGAGTTTGTGCCCATTGCTATGACAGATGCCGTTGAAATAATTAATCAAGGTGGGGCTGACATTCATATTGCTTATCCTGAAGTCAGTCAGGTGATGAATGCATTACTTGTTGCTCATCAAGTGTATTCGGTTGCTTCAAATGTTTTTGTTTCAAATCGCATTCCTAATATCACTCATATAGCAGAGCTTGCTGGTAAGAAAGTGGGGGTTTTTGATACTGCACCTTATAAAAATTCGATTATTGAACAGTTTCCTGAGGTTGAGTTTATTTCTTATAAAGGCTATTCCAATATATTAAAAGCAGCAGAATTGGGTGAAGTTGATGCGATGATCGGTGCGGTTGAAAATATGAATGCACAATTGATTCAAGTTAACATGCATTCTGCTTTTTATCGTTTAAAGCAAAATGCTTTTACCGCAAATATTTTTACATTAACGCAAAAGAATAATACGCGCTTGGCGGAAATGATCAGAGAAGGATTCGCGCTGATCCCGATTGAAAAACTCATTCAATTAGAGAAAAAATGGCTGTCTGATGACAGTTATGGTTTTTACAATATGAATGCTACACAAGTGACATTGTCACTGAATGAACAACATTTTATTGAGGAACATAACGAAATAAAAATTGGCTTAACCAGCAATTGGAAACCGGTAGAATTTGTTGATGATAATGGCAATGTGCAAGGTATTAACCCTGATATTACTCAATTAGTGAGCCAAAGAACGGGGTTGAATTTCAGTTATGTTAAATATGACAATTGGCAAGATATGTTCAAAGCCTTGCAAAGAAATGAAATTGACATGTTAGCCAGTGCAACGTCGACAGAAGAAAGAAAGCAGCAGTTTTTATTTAGCGACTCATATTGGGATATGCCTTGGGTTGTTATTCACCAGCGGCAAGAAGGCAATAATTTTGATATTAAAGACTTTTATGGCAAAGAATTAGCGATTGTAAAAGGTTACCATTTGATTAATAGAATTCGTACAGAACATCCTAATGTGAGTTTACGACTGGTTGATGATCATAACGAAGGTATTTTAGCTGTTCAGCAAGGAGCCGTATTTGGATTAATTGAAAATATTGCGTCGGCCTCTGAGCTAATCAAACGAGAAAGTTTAGTCACTCTTAATATGTCGATTATTGATGAATTTAATGTCGATAAAGACAGCTACGCTATCAGAAAAGATTGGCCATATTTGAAATCTATTATCGATAAAGCCTTGATGACCATTACCGATGCAGAAAAACAAAAAATTTATGAAAAGTGGTTTGATATCAATATAGAAACGGGATTTGATAAAAGTACAGTCTTGAGAGTATCTGTCCAAATTGGTGTAATAATTTTGGTTGTTATCACCGTTATTGTTATTTGGAATCGCCGCTTATATATAGAAATAAAAACGCGTAAGCGGCTAGAAGAAAAAATGAAACACATGGCGACTCATGATGAATTAACTGGCTTAGCGAATCGGGTATTGCTAAAAGATAGAATAAAAACAGCGATCAATTTTCATCAACGGCAAGCGTTGCAAATGGCTGTTTTATTTATTGATTTGGACGGGTTTAAAACCGTCAATGATAGTTACGGACATGATGTTGGCGATGAATTGCTTTTACAAGTTGCCAATCGACTCGCTAATTGCGTTAGACAGTCAGACACTATTGTTCGCTTTGGTGGTGATGAATTTGTTTTATTACTAACAGGTTTACATAACAAAGATGAAGCCGCATTTGTTGGTGATAAAGTATTGAAATTAATACGAGAAAAATTTTGCTTATCTGTTGCTGAGGTTAACATCGGTTGTAGTATTGGTATCGCTATGTATCCAGATGATGGCCTGACAGATACTGATTTATTAAAAGAAGCTGATACTTTAATGTACCAGGTTAAAGCATCGGGCAAAAATCACTATGTTTTTAAATCTTAAATAACCTCATGAGCAAATTAATACAGGTGACATTCCCACACATTTCTTTATAATGGCGGCAATTTTTTTTCTAATAGAAAATAGCCATTTACATCAGGCTAATTTCTCGAGTTTATCAAGGCAAAAATAGTATGCGCAGTCTTTATTGTGGTGAGGTGAATGAATCTCACATCGGCCAAGAAGTGACACTTTGTGGTTGGGTTAATCGTCGTCGTGATCTTGGTGCAGTAATTTTCCTCGATTTACGTGATCGTGAAGGATTAGTGCAAGTTGTTTATGATCCTGATTTACCTGAGGTGATCAAAAAAGCAAACACCTTACGCAATGAATTTTGTGTGCAAGTTAAAGGTAAAGTGCGCGCTCGCCCTGAAGGGCAAGTTAATAAAGACATGAAAACCGGTGCGATTGAAGTACTAGGTCTAGATCTGACTATTTTAAATAAATCAGCACCATTACCGCTTGATTCAAACCAAAATAATTCAGAAGAGCAACGCTTAAAATACCGCTATTTAGATTTACGACGTAGTGAAATGACTGAACGCATGCGTTTTCGTGCCAAAGTGACCTCAGCAGTACGTTCTTCTTTAGAAGCGCAAGGCTTTTTAGATATTGAAACACCAATCTTAACAGCAGCAACGCCAGAAGGTGCTCGTGATTATTTAGTACCAAGCCGTACCCACAAAGGTCAGTTTTTTGCTTTACCACAATCACCGCAGTTATTTAAACAATTGTTGATGATGTCAGGCATGGAACGTTATTACCAAATCGTAAAATGTTTCCGTGACGAAGACTTACGTGCCGATCGCCAGCCAGAGTTTACGCAAATTGATATTGAAACCTCATTCATGAGCTCTGATCAAGTGATGCAAGTCACAGAAAGCATGATCAGAGAATTGTTTCAAACCATGCTCAATGTTGATTTAGGCGAGTTTCCTCGTATGCCTTATTCTGAAGCGATGAAGCGTTTTGGTTCAGACAAACCTGATTTACGTAATCCACTTGAGATTGTTGATGTTGCCGATATTTTAAAAGATGTTGAGTTTAAAGTATTTTCAGGCCCAGCAAATGATGACAAAGGCCGAGTTGCTGTGATTAACG
The DNA here is from genome assembly GCA_036735825.1 of Alteromonadaceae bacterium. Classification (GTDB taxonomy): domain Bacteria; phylum Pseudomonadota; class Gammaproteobacteria; order Enterobacterales; family Alteromonadaceae; genus DAINNQ01. The sequence goes on from DAINNQ010000051.1 coordinate 9,141, forward strand.
TGCCACAAGGCGCGGCTAAATTTTCGCGTAAAGCCATTGATGAGCTAACCAAGTTTGTTGGTATCTATGGCGCTAAAGGCATGCCATGGTTAAAGGTCAATGATCGAGATGCGGGTCTTGAAGGCTTACAATCTCCTATTTTAAAATTCTTAACGCCAGCATCAGTTGATGCGCTTTTAGATCGCGTTAATGCGCAAACAGGAGATATTATCTTCTTCGGTTCAGATACTTATAACGTTGTTACTGAATCTCTTGGCGCGTTACGTTTGAAAATTGGTGAAGATTTAGAGTTACTTGAAGGTGATTGGAAACCTTTATGGGTTGTAGATTTCCCAATGTTTGAAGAAGTTGATGGTCATTTACATGCTATTCATCACCCATTTACTGCGCCAACCAATCTGACTGCGCAAGAGCTTGAAGCGAATCCTGTCGGCGCGTTATCAGATGCGTATGACATGGTATTAAATGGCTGTGAATTAGGCGGTGGCTCTGTTCGTATTCATAACCAAGATATGCAAGCAGCGGTGTTTAGAATTTTAGGTATTAGCGACGAAGAAGCTCAAGAAAAATTTGGTTTCTTACTTGAAGCATTACAATACGGTGCGCCACCACATGCTGGTTTAGCGTTTGGTTTAGATCGTTTAGTGATGTTAATGACAGGTGCAAGTTCAATTCGTGATGTAATGGCATTCCCTAAAACTACCACAGCAGCTTGTCCGTTAACCAACGCCCCAGGTCATGCTAACCCTGAACAGTTAAAAGAGTTAGGTATTGCTTGTTTAGCAAAAGAAGAGAAAGACTCATCAGCTGAATAGCCGTTAAATCATTCATTTTTCATTGCTCAAATCCAATGGAAGAAACCTGATAAAAAGCAGTTAATAAAAATTATTAGCTGCTTTTTTATTGAGAGCTGATAATCTTTTCCAATCAATGAAATTTACGAAGACATTATTAATACATGACTTTTTATTTATTGGTGAATTAGTGATTCAGGGATTCACTCAGTGATAAACATACACGAACAGAAAACAACTAAGGTCTAGCCGTTTGTCGATTATTTTAGGAATTGATCCTGGTTCTCGTTTAACAGGATACGGGGTGATAAAAAAAGAAGGTCGAAAACTATCTTATCTTGGAAGCGGCTGCATTAAAGCTTTTGCCGATAAAAAAGAAGAGAGTGGAGACGACTTTAGTCAACGTTTACAAATTATTTTTGCTGGCGTGTCTGAACTTATACTTCAGTTTAAACCCGATTTATTTGCCATCGAACAAGTCTTTATGGGGGTTAACCCTGGTGGTGCATTAAAGTTAGGTATGGCTCGAGGTGCCGCCATTGTTGCTGCGACAAATAATGGCTTATCAGTTGCTGAATATTCAGCGCGGCAAATTAAGCAATCGGTTGTTGGCACAGGAGCAGCTGATAAAACTCAAGTACAACACATGGTTAAATCGATTTTAAAATTACCCAGCTCACCGCAGGCCGATGCAGCCGATGCCTTAGCGGTGGCTTTATGTCACGCGCATAGTCATGAAATTGTCGAAAAATTGTCGGGGCATGCCACAAAAACTGTGCGCAGACGTTTACGATAATAAAGAAATCACGCCTTAACATTAAAAGCACTTTACTGTATAAATATCTAGTGCTATGGTTGCGCCACGATAATAATAAATAGGAAAGATATTGTGATCGGTCGATTAAGAGGTCTTTTAGTTGAAAAGCTTTCACCTGAAATTTTAATTGAGTGCGGTGGTATTGGTTATGAAGTAACGATGCCAATGACAAGTATTTATGCGCTGCCAGAGCTTGATAAAGAAGCGATTATTTATACGCATTTTGTCGTCCGCGAAGATGCACAGCAGCTTTATGGCTTCGCTAATAAAGTGGAGCGTAGACTGTTTCGATTATTGATCAAAGTTAATGGTGTTGGCCCAAAATTAGGTTTAGCGATTTTATCGAGTATGTCAGCTGATCAATTTGTTAGTTGTGTCATCCATGATGATTTATCTAGCATTGTGAAAATTCCTGGCGTTGGTAAAAAAACCGCAGAACGTTTATTAATAGAAATGCGTGACCGATTAAAAGACTGGCAAAGCAGTAACGACTCATCATCGGCTGAAATTTTCTCTTTACAGGGACAACAAACCCCTTCTGCTGTCAGCCATGCAAAAGGTGATGCTATCAACGCTTTAGTGTCGTTGGGCTATAGTCAACAGCAAGCAGACAAAGCGATAAAAGCTATTTTTAAAGCCGAGATGAGCAGTGAAGACTTGATCCGTAATGCGTTAAAGGCGATGTTGTAAGCTTGTAAAGCTGGCGCCTTGGTTAGCCTGAACGTAAAATAGTAGAGATTGTGTATTAACTTGCACGATAACTTAAAGACTAATTCCAAGAGATTAACCTAGAGATAATTATGATTGAAGCCGATAGATTGATACAACC
>DAINNQ010000052.1:0-11562 GCA_036735825.1 Alteromonadaceae bacterium
ATGCAAAAGTGACGCAAGGCAATGCTATTAAGTGATTTTATCTTTGCTGTGTGTTTTTTATTTTGGCAGAGGAATATTGAGATGTTGTTACTATATTTCTATGGTAACAACATGATGCAGTAATTTAACTACCGACGATTTACTTGTCTCATTAAATTTAACCCCAAGTGAAACACCGTTTACAACAGGTTTTATACTACAAATTTGCCCTGCTAACTTAACGTCTTTCAAACCTAAATAATCTTCAACAGCTATATCGATAGATTTATCTTTAATCAGTGAAATTTCTTGGCCGTTTTCAATGAGCAACTGACAACCATTTAACGAGATATCTGTCACCATTGCCTGCCAAAAGTTTTTTTCTATTCGCACTTTTGACAATATATCGGTATCAATTCTGATAGATTTTCGTAAGCTTTGCATGCTTAAATCTTTAGGGAAATCTAACACGATAAGTTTTGACGGGATCTGCAACGTTTGCTTAATCGAACTAAAAAAAGCGGCTACTGAACCTTCTTGTCCTTCTATTAACCCTCTTACTGTCACCCTTGCACCTTGGGTAATAAACTGACTAAAATTACCTACTTTTGATGGATCAGGAAATTGAATAAGCACATATTTTTTCGGCAGATAACCGACAAATACACTACGAAACTTTCCTTTTTGTCCTGCAGGGGTTGTGATATCAATGGTAACAATTGAACCTGCTTGCATTAAACCAAGGTTTCGATTTAGCCGAGAAGCTATTTCTATTTTGACAGGAGTTGATGACATAGTGTGTTATGTATTCTTAAAAGGTAGATAGTTAAATAATTTTTATACTCTTACACTAGTAAATTTACTATTTAAAAGCAATTTTATTATTTAAAAGCAGTATTATTATTTAACTCCTTCATTATAAAAACAAAAAAGCTAACATAATCGTTAGCTTTTCAAAAAATTGAGACGTTCAGTTGTCACGTTTACTCGTCTGTTTTCTTATAGCCTTGCGTTTTACGCGCCAATTTCTTTTGCTCGGTATAAGTAAGTTTTTTCTTTCCTGCGAATGGGTTAGATGTTTCTCTAAATTCTATTTTAATAGGCGTACCCATAATTTTTAATGACTTACGATAGTAGTTCATTAAATAGCGTTTGTAAGAAACGGGTAATTTATTGGCTTGGTTACCATGAATAACAATAAGCGGGGGATTATAACCACCCGCATGGGCATACTTTAATTTAATGCGGCGACCATTATGCATTGGTGGCTGATGATCAAACACCGCCATATCCAAAATTTTCGTGACCATGGAAGTGGAAATACGCTTAGTAGCTGACACAAACGCTTCTTCTACAGAATCATATAAATGCCCGACACCAGTACCATGAAGTGCTGAAATAAAATGAATGCGAGCAAAATCAATAAAGCCTAATCGACGATCAAGCTCAGTTTTAATACGATCTTTGACATGCTCATCAAGGCCATCCCATTTATTCACCGCTAACACTAATGAACGACCTGCTTCTAAAATAAAGCCTAATAAGCTTAAGTCTTGATCAGAAATACCTTCACGCGCATCAATGATCAATAAACACACATTGGCATCTTCAATGGCGCGTAATGTTTTTATCACTGAATATTTTTCAACAACATCCGTCACGTTTTTACGACGACGTATACCTGCTGTATCAATTAACGTGTATTCTCGACCATTACGCTCCATAGGAATATAAACACTGTCCCTGGTCGTTCCTGGCATATCAAAAACAACAACGCGTTCTTCGCCTAGAATACGATTGGTTAACGTTGATTTACCAACATTGGGTCGGCCAATAATCGCTAACTTAATTTTATCTGTTTCATGAGGCGCTTTTTCAGCCAGTTGTTCTTCCGATAACTGTTCGTCGTCTCCCTCTTGAGCTAAATCTTCTTCAGATTTTTCCTGACTAAGCGCTTCAATGTGAGGAGTTAGCGCTAATGTGAGTAATTGCGTTACTCCACGTCCATGAGCGGCGGCAATTTGATGAACCTCATCTCCAAGTGCCAACGCATAAAATTCAGCAACAGCAGAGTCAGCATCAATACCATCAACTTTATTAGCAGCAAGAAAGACTTTTTTATTCTGCTTACGCAAGTAATCAGCAATACCAATATCAGCAGAGGTTAATCCTGCGCGCGCATCTACCATAAATAAAACGGCATCGGCTTCTTCTATTGCCACTAAAGACTGTTCAGCCATTAAGGCATCAATACCTTCTTCATTGCCATGGATACCGCCTGTATCAATAACAATAAAAGGGTGCTCTTCTACTTCCGCCTGACCATATTGGCGATCTCTCGTTAAACCTGGATAGTCAGCAACAAGCGCATCTCTACTACGAGTTAAACGATTAAACAATGTTGATTTACCAACATTTGGGCGCCCGACAAGCGCAACAACAGGAAGCATGATTACCTCAAAAATTTCTAATTCAATAAATTTACTATTGCGTTAACAAGTCAGTTAAAACGCATTTAATAAATAAGTGTTAATAACAAAGAACGGCTCCGAAGACATTTGCCATGGAGCCGTTATTATTCTAGCCGATAAAAACGATTATGGCGTTTTTATCGCTTGTAAATCACCATCGCGTGACTGTACATAAAGAATATCATTGTCGACGGTTGGTGTGCTGTGGATGCCACTACTGTCTACTTCATGACGAGCAACAATATCACCAGTTTCATTGTCTAACCAATGTAAATACCCTTCAAAATCACCAACAACAACATAATTATTAATTGCTGCAGGGCCTGTAACACCTCGGTTTGTTAGTGCTAATTGGCTCCACTTTTCTAAACCGTTAATTCTATCAATGGCATAAACATGCCCTTTAATATCAGTTAAGAACAAGGTATTTCCATTAATTGAAAGCTGACGATATGATGAATATTGACGTTTCCATAATACTCGTCCGCTACGTAAATCGAGCGCCACTAAGTGGCCACGTGCAGAGACAGCATAAACTTTATCACCATAAATTAATGGTTTAGAGTCAATATCTACCACGCGCTCTAATTCGGTAGAACCTGTGGCTTCACCAACTTCTACTGTCCAACCTTGTTGACCGTTCTCTAAGATAAAAACAGTTAAACTACCATCAGCTGAACCAACAACAGCGCCACCAGCGGCAACTGCTGGTGTACTTGTTCCACGTAATGTCAATGGTGGAACTTCTTGCTCAATTTGCCATTGGTGCTCACCGTTAGAGGCATTAAATGCTTTTAGTACACCTGACGTTGTATTTACAACTAAGGTGCCAGCATCAATAGCAGGCGCAGTGATAATTTCGCCTTTGATACTCGCTTGCCATGAAGTGGCACCTGTTTCTGCATCTAACGCAAAAACTTGTCCATTTTCACTACCAATGAAAACTTTATTTATACCGGCTATTGGGCCGCCGCCTAACAATGCTGATTTTTTGCTCGCAAAAAATCCACCGTCTTTATTTTCACTACGAAGATCAACATGCCATTGTTGCTTGCCAGATGTTTCATCAAACGCGTACACGTCGCCTTCACGACTTAAACTAAATACTTTACCATAGGCAACCGAGGGTTTTACGCGCGAAAAATAATGATTAACACCATCACCAACGCTTTGTTCCCATAATACTTGTGGCTTAAATTTCGCAGTAATTTCAGTTAATTCAACTGGCTCAGTTTCGTCTATTTCTTCTTCTGTTGAAGAACAAGAGAACAAGCCTGCTGTTAATAAGCAGGTAGCAAGTAGTTTTCGATTGAAAAAGACTTTTTTAAATATCGTGTTGGTATGAATAAGCACTTAACGCTCCAATTTTTCTCGTGATTTTTATGACAATTTAGCGATTCAATTTATCGATTAAATTTATCAGTGAAAATCACGACATAAAACATATACTGCCAGTGGCAATACCTGCTCACTTATTTGTTTTACTTAATATTTTATAACTTAATATTAATTTGCTAAAACAATTGTTTGTGCAAGATCATCTAACTTCATTTGCAGAGCTGGATTTGAGTTTTCACCTGAAGCATCTATTGCTGCTTGATAAGCATTTCTCGCTAAATCCACTTTATCTTGTTTTAAATAAGCATCACCTTTAATTTCTTCAATACTTGCTTTAAATGACTCAGGTAATGTTTGCGAAATAGTCGAAAGAGCATTGTCATATTGCTCTAATTGAATTTGAACTCGCGCTAAACGTACGGTTGCGATAGCTTTGATGCCCGCTTCTGATGATTTTTCAACAGCTGTTTTCAGGTACTTTTCAGCTTGCGCCCAATCTTGATGACCCGCCACTTCTTTAGCTAATGCTAAAGCGGTTAATGCTGAATAATTAGAGTCGCCGTGTTCGTTAATGAATTTTTCACCTGCTTCACGATACGCATTTTCATCAGTTGCCGCTAATTCAACAACATTTTGATAAGCCTCAGACGTATTAACTTCTTGCTCAAGTTTATTGTCTTTGTAATAGCCATAACCGATAAAGCTCGCAAAGCCGATAATTAAACCACCGATAATAGCATTACCGTTTTCATTCCAAAAAGCCTTGAGTGCTTCTACTTGTTGTTCTTCAGTTTGATGATCTGACACGATTAACCCTTAAATTAATTTTGATAATAAAGCCGGCACTTGTTCAAATGCCACGCTTTGTTGTTCTTGTTGTCCGCGTAAATATTTTACTGTCACTTCTTGTTTGGCAATTTCATCTTCACCCAAGATCAGTGCTATTTGCGCACCTGACTTATCTGCACGTTTCATTTGTTTCTTCATATTGCCACCACCACAGTGACATTGAATGCGTATATCTGCTACTTGATCTCGCCAAGTTTCAGCTAAAGCATTCGCTTTAATATCGTTTTCTTCACCTAGCATAATGACATAAGCATCAACTTGAGGGCGAATATTTTGCACTTTTTCTAAACTGGTTAGCATTAACACTAAACGTTCAATGCCTAAAGCAAAACCAAAACCTGGAGTAGCTTTTCCGCCTAGCTGTTCAACTAGTCCGTCATAACGGCCACCAGCACAAACAGTGCCTTGTGCACCTAAACTATCGGTAACCCACTCAAACACGGTACGGTTATAATAATCTAAACCGCGAACAAGTTTGTCATTGATCACATAGTTGATCTCTGCGGCATCCAGTCGCTGACAAACGCCTTCAAAATGCTCTAATGAATCTTTGCCAAAATAATCCGATAACTTCGGCGCTCCAACTAATGCCGCTTGCACCTCTGGATTCTTGCTATCTAATACACGCAATGGATTTGTATGCATTCGACGTTTAGAGTCTTCATCCAACAAATGCTCTTTTTCAGTTAAAAATTCCACTAACGCATCGCGATATTTAGCGCGTTCTTCATTTGAACCTAAAGAATTCAGCTCTAGTGTGACAAATTCATTGATGCCAAGTTCCCGCCATAAGCGAGAAGTTAGCATAATAACTTCTGCGTCTATATCAGGGGTTGCAATTCCAAAGGCTTCCAAGCCAAATTGATGGAATTGACGATAACGTCCTTTTTGTGGACGCTCGTGGCGAAACATCGGCCCCATGTACCACAAACGCTGTTCTTGATTATAAAGTAATCCATGTTGATTACCTGCACGAACACAAGAGGCTGTACCTTCGGGACGTAAGGTTAAGCTATCACCATTACGATCATCAAAAGTGTACATTTCTTTTTCAACAATATCGGTTACTTCGCCGATAGAACGTTTAAATAAGGCGGTTGATTCAACAATAGGCATACGAATTTCAGCAAAACCATAGTTACTGGCAACGCGACGTAAAACAGATTCAACCATCTGCCAAATACCAGTTTCAGAAGGTAAACAATCGTTCATCCCTCGAATTGCTTGAATTGATTTACTCACCTATGTGTTCTCTCTTTTAGCTCAAATATCAAAATAAAGCGCGCATTATAGGCAGTTTACGGTGAAACGTAAACTAACCTAATAACCGCTTTGTATGAAATTATTCTATCTCTCGAACTTTGATTTTATTTGCCAAATCAAGCATCGCCGCTTTACTGCGGATGCGTTGTTCTAATTCATTGACTAAATTATTGTTATCAAAGCGTTCTTTTTGGCGAATACCATCTAAATAATACCCGCTCTTTTTACTGCTACCCGTTAAACCTAAATCAGATACCGTTGCTTCACCAGGTCCGTTGACGATACAGCCAATAATTGAAACATCCATCGGCGTTAAAATATCTTCAACTCTTTGCTCTAACTCATTGACCGTAGCAATCACATCAAACTCTTGACGAGAACAACTTGGGCAGGCAATAAAGTTAATGCCTCGGCTACGTAATTTTAATGATTTTAAAATATCAAAGCCGACTTTAATTTCTTCGATCGGATCCGCAGCTAAAGAAACACGCAAGGTATCACCAATGCCTTCTGACAATAGTAATCCTAAACCAACTGCAGATTTAACTGAGCCTGAGCGTAATCCGCCTGCTTCAGTTATGCCTAAATGTAAAGGGTTATCAATTTGTTTAGCGAGCAAGCGGTATGAGCCAACGGCTAAAAATACGTCTGATGCTTTCACACTGACTTTAAATTCGTGAAAATTTAAACGATCTAAAATATCAACATGACGCATAGCAGATTCAAGTAACGCTTCGGCAGTAGGTTCGGTGTATTTTTCTTGAATATCTTTTTCTAAAGAACCACCGTTTACACCGATACGAATAGGAATATTTTTATCACGCGCACATTCTACAACCGAACGAACTCGGTCTTCTCGGCCAATATTCCCAGGGTTTATGCGTAAACAATCCGCGCCATATTCCGCCACTTTTAAGGCAATACGATAATCAAAATGAATGTCTGTCACTAAAGGCACATTCACTTGCTTTTTAATTTCTCTAAAAGCTTCAGCCGCATCCATTGTGGGTACACTAACGCGAACAATATCCGCTCCAACCGCTTCTAACGCTTTAATTTGCGCAACTGTGGCGGCAACATCCGTTGTCAAAGTATTGGTCATTGATTGCACAGAAATAGGAGCATCACCACCAACAGGAACGTTGCCCACCATAATTTGTCGTGATTTTCTGCGAATAATAGGAGATTCTTTAAACATGTTAACTCAATAGAAATTTAATTTAACGACTCAAGCGGTAAGGTAAATTTAGCAATATTACCTCGACTAAAATGTGACGTTTCAACTTGTTGATTTTGATAGCGAATCGACACTAACTCAGGCTTTCCTAACGTAATAGTAAATGGCGCCTGCCCTGAAATATTCATCACATAGCCAGATTTTTTAATACCCCACGCGATACGATCACCCGTAGCATCGTAAATATTGACCCAGCAATCACCTGAAAAAGTGAATTCGGCACTTTCTTCTTCACCAAAATCAACTAGGGTATTAGCACTACTACTAGCATTATTTGTGTCAGCAACACGAGCGTTAGCATTTTGTTGTTCGTCGAACGTATCTTCTATCGTTTGCGAATGAGTGTCTTCACCGCCCGCAAAGGCATCTGCTATTAATTCGCTGTTATCGCTGGCAACACTATCAATAGCTTCACTATCGTTAACCTCATGCGCTAATGCTTGATCATCTAATTCGTCAATTTCTTCGCTTGCATTCGCCATTGTTTCTTTAACAGGCATGGCTTTTAACGTTTCAGATAATCTGACGGTGTTATTTGCATCATTTACACTCTGCTGTGGCTTTACAGCATTATTAACAACCGTTGTTGATGCGTTAGTCGTATTACTTTTTTGAGTTGCTGAGGCTGTATTTTTATTTGAGTCTTGTACCCACCACATCACTGTGGCGCCAATTAAAATGGCTAAAATAAGATAACTTATCCACATAATACGGTTATTTTCAGCTTGTTTTTCCGTTTGTTTAGAAAAACTCTGCATTTCTGCCCCTTGTTTTTGGGCAATATTTAACAGCTCATAACTAGCTATAACATCATCAATAGAAGCATTGACTAATTTTGCGTAATTTTTTAAGTAACCACGATTAAAAGTAGCAGGAAGTGTTTTATCAAAAATTTCATTTTCGATATCTTTAACTAAAGTTACTCTAAAATTTAATTTATCAGCCACTTGCTCTTGCGTCAGCCCTATCTTTATTCGAGCTTCAGCTAATATTTGTCCTGGACCGACAACTTCAATATCTTCTGATAATTCTTCTACAGTATTTTCTTTACTCATTTAGCTATTGCTCTCATTACTTTGCTAACTTTTTAGGGTTTGCTAAATAAATGACATCACCTATTTTCAGTATATTTTTACGATTAAAACCATTCCAACGTTCTATGGCTTTCATGTGAATATTATATTTTTTTGAAATTGAATATAAACTATCGCCTTTGGCAACGATATGAATAGGTAGAGTGATTTGTTGTTCTTGGCTATCTTCATTTAACTCACTTTCAGCTGAAATATCGCTATCTATATATTCATTAGAAGACATATTAGCCGTTGGCTGGTTGATGTTTTCATCAGAAACACGTTCAGCTTCTTCTTTTTTAGTTTGCTCACTAAAATTGGTTTGTTGAACAGTATTGCTTTGTTGAACAACATGAGTTTGCACATCAAGGTGAGGTTTTTTTTCACTTTGCACTGAAGAATTTGACGATGATTTAGGCGATAATTTAATCGTGCGCTTTTTGACTGTGCTGACTTGACTCACCAACATGGTTTCTTGATAACTTTTTGCTAGTTCATCCGCTTCAATTTCTTGCAAACCATTAAGTAAAAACTGCTTGGTTTCATAAGCATTTGGAAACATCTTCACTAACATAGCGCCATAGTTTTTAGCAATTTGTGTATTATGCTGTTTTTCAAACACTTTATAAGCAAGTGCTAACGCATTAGCAGAAAAGCGACGCGTTGCTTTTTCATAACGTTTTAAATAATTTTCAGCTAATTCATAATCGCCTTTGGCGTATTGTAATCTCACCATTTGTAATAAAGATGAGGCATTACTTGGGCTGTGCTGAATCGCTTTGTTTAAATAGAGTTCAGCTTTGACAAAGTTTATTGCTTTAAATTGGCAAAGTGCTAAGTTTTCATAACTCTGAGCAACCAAAATATAACTTGGAACAGCTATCGCTTTTAGAGTTTGCGCTTCTGCTTTGGAGTATTGCTCTTGCTTACAAAGAAACACACCATAATTATTTAAGGTGTCAGCATCATCAGGCTTTAACGATAAGGCTTGTTCATATGCGGTAATCGCCTGTTCAGGCTCACCGACAGAGTCATAGTAATGCGCAAAAGCCGTATACACTTGCACTAATTTTGGCGCAAAGCGTTTGGCTTTTTCTAAATTAAGTTTGGCTTGGGTGGTGTTACCCATTTTGAGATAGCCTAACCCTAATGAAATTCGCGTCATTGCAATTTCATTATTGGTCGACTCATTTTGCACTACCGGCGTATTTTTATCGCTTTCATAATTTTGAGTGACGCAGCCAGCTAAAAAACACGTAGTCAAAAATCCGACTAAAACTCTGCTATATTTTTCCATAAAATATTGACGTCACTTTTTATTTATTGATTATCAGACTATTTTTACTGAAATTTGTTCAGCTTTCACCTGTTTTTTTTCTGCAATCATAGCCGTACGTTTTGTTCTGTCTAATACATCACCAGCAAGTTGACCACATGCAGCATCAATATCATCACCTCTAGTACGACGAGTTATAACGGTAAGTCCATAACTTTGCAGAACTTTATCAAATCTATCGATACGCGAATTACTCGAACGTTTATAAGGTGAACCTGGATACGGATTAAACGGTATCAGGTTAATTTTACTCGGTAAATCTTTTAAAGCATGTGCTAATTGATGCGCTTGCTCGGTACTGTCATTGATATGATCTAACATAACATATTCAATGGTTGCTTGCTTATTTGCTTTTGAACCGTCGATATAACGACCTGCCGCTTGCAAAAACTCTTCCAGCGGATACTTTTTATTTAAGGGTACCAACTCGTCACGCAATTCATTATTGGGGGCATGAACAGAAATAGCTAAAGCACAGTCAATTTTCTCTTTAAGCATATCAAGTGCAGGAACCACACCTGATGTACTAACAGTAACGCGACGTTTTGATAAGCCATAACCTAAATCATTTAACATGGTGTCTAGCGCTGGGATTAAGTTTTTCATATTGAGCAGCGGCTCACCCATGCCCATCATTACGATGTTAGTAATAGGTCGTTTACCTGCAATACGGGTTGCGCCAATGTCATTAGCAACACGCCAAACCTGACCAATGATTTCAGCCATTGATAAATTGCGGTTAAACCCTTGTTGCGCAGTGGCACAAAAAGTACATTCCAACGCACAACCTACTTGCGAAGACACACATAACGTTGCACGGTCATTTTCTGGGATCCAGACCGTTTCAACTTCTTGCCCACCTTCAAGCTTTAACGCATATTTTATTGTGCCGTCTGTAGATACTTGCTTTTGAGAAATTTCAGGCGCTTTAATTTCTGTATTACGTTGTAACTTTTCTCTTAATTTTTTATTCAAATTGGTCATTAATTCGAAATCTGAGTAACCAAAATGATAAATCCATTTCATGATTTGATCGGCACGAAACGGTTTTTCGCCAATAGAAGCAAAATATTCACGCATGGCTTGGTGATCAAAATTTAATAAGTTGACTTTATTTCGGGTTGATGGCGTAACCACTTCGGTAACATCACTCATGAAGACATATTCTCAATACAACGAATTTTTAAGGGCGCAAATTGTACGCTTTTTAAACTACTTTGACAATTTACACGAATTTTTCGATAACGGTTAATGGGCTTAAATCGTCTTTTGTAAAAACAAACTCACTAAGCGTTCGCGAAAACTAAACCATAGCTAACAAAAACGAATTACAACTAAATAATAGCTTCTATCTTTATCGCTTTGCTTATTTTGCTACAGCTAATAAACAGAGAAAAGGATTTTACTGACAAGCAGCAAAATCCTTTTAAAAACGAAAATTTTTCAAGTTAATCAAAGCAAATTTTATCATAGTTAAGCTTTGCTATGATCAGCGAAGAATTAACGAGTACGTGGACAGATCTCTTCGTCTGAGAAGAAATAAGCAATTTCACGTGCTGCTGATTCTAACGCGTCAGAACCGTGACAAGCGTTCTCATCAATTGAGTCAGCATAATCAGCACGTAAAGTACCCGCTAAAGCTTCAGCAGGGTTAGTAGCACCCATGATTTCACGATTTTTAAGAACAGCGTTTTCGCCTTCTAATACTTGCACCATCACTGGACCTGAAGTCATGAATTCAACTAACGCACCAAAAAATGGACGCTCGCTGTGCTCAGCATAAAAACCTTCAGCTTTTTCTTTAGATAAATGAACCATTTTTGAAGCAACGATTTTTAAACCTGCAGTTTCAAAACGGTTGTAGATTTGACCAATTACGTTTTTAGCAACTGCGTCTGGTTTTACGATAGAAAAAGTACGTTCGATAGCCATTATAAGCCCTCTTAATATATTAAAATAAATTGGTATAAAATTTTGGGCGCGATTATAGACGAATTAGCACTAAAAGCCTAATGT
>DAINNQ010000053.1:0-247 GCA_036735825.1 Alteromonadaceae bacterium
GTCACAAATTATTTGATTTTCATACGACAAATTCTAAATAAGTCGATTTGATTAGTATTTGATAAATAAAGAAAATATTTAAATAGATGTTAAATAGATATATAAACGAGCTGTAGCCGATTGTAGTTCTTTTGCTGTTTTCTTACAAACGATGACGCAAATGTAAAAGTTGCGGGTATTTTTTCTTCTAAAAACCTCTGATCTGTCGTCACGTGTGTTTTATTAAAAATATCAAAACCATCTAAAG
>DAINNQ010000053.1:257-11548 GCA_036735825.1 Alteromonadaceae bacterium
ACATGTAAGTGGGAAAACAATGAAAAAGTCACTAATTACTAAAGCAATTCATTCTGCTATTTTTAGTTCTGCAGTTGCTGCTTCGCCGTTAGCTGCGGCCAATGAAGAGCAAGCTGAACAAAATATCACTCAAACTATCAATTCCTCTGCACCGCAAGAAAAAGCACAAAAAGATGAGAAAGTAGAGAAAATTACCGTAACGGGTTCTCGCTTACGTCGTGACAGTTTTAGTGTTGCCACGCCATTAGCAATTATGGATAGCGAAGCCATTCGGGATACAGGATTGGGTTCACTTTCAGAAATTCTGATTGAGGAGCTACCGCAGATCGCTGAGAGTAGCAGTAATACCAATAGTCAATCAAATATCACAGCAACAGGTTTGTCTACGATTAATTTACGTAACTTAGATTCAAGCCGTACGCTAACGTTAATTGATGGCCGTCGCGTGGTGTCAAATAGTCATAGCAGTAACGCGGTGAGTTTATCAACAATTCCTACAGGTATGGTTAAAAAAGTTGAAGTGATCACGGGTGGTGCTTCAGCGGCATATGGTTCTGATGCAATTGCGGGTGTTGTCAATATTATTACTCAGCAAGATAAAGAAGGCTTTGAATTTAAAGCTCGCGGTGGTGAGTCATTAGAGGGAGGAGCTAAAGAGGTTTCTCTAGACTTAAGCTACGGCACTGGTTTTGCTAATGATCGCGGTTATGTTTATTTCAGCTCTACCTACGACAAACAGTATGGTTTAACTTATCAAGATCGCAAACGTGCACAAATACAAGAATCACATTTTTATGATGATGAAAGAATGTGTAATGCCATGTTAACAGAAGCTGAGCCAAGAGATGGCGAATGTATGAGAGATATTTCTCAAGCTGACTGGCGTAGTTTAAGTGATTCAATTCCAGGTGGTGTTTTTCATGAAGGCTCTGGTGGTGTTGGCGGATTTTGGTATCAAGGTCAAACTTTACGTGATGACTGGGTTGAAGAAAAGTATGGGATTGATACTGACCAATATGTCATGTTGAAAGTGCCAGATGAAGGTATTAATACGGCGTTAAAAGTAGACTTTGAATTAACCGATGACATTTCTTTTTATGGTCAAATTCAGCACAGCTTAAACAAATCGTTTAATAATAAGTCACCTGAAAGTGAAGATGAAAGCGATTTGGTTATTAC
The DNA here is from genome assembly GCA_036735825.1 of Alteromonadaceae bacterium. Classification (GTDB taxonomy): domain Bacteria; phylum Pseudomonadota; class Gammaproteobacteria; order Enterobacterales; family Alteromonadaceae; genus DAINNQ01. The sequence goes on from DAINNQ010000053.1 coordinate 1,437, forward strand.
TTTCGATCCAGTCACTGGTGCATTTGGTGAAGTGGATATGGGGCGTATTAAACGCAGCAATCCTTATGTTCCAGCCGAAATTGCTGCTGGTGGCGGTAGTACAATTAAATGGGATAGAGAGTTTACCGAAGTGGGTAATATTTATACCGATAATACTCGAACCACGATTCGTTCATGGGCAGGTTTACAAGGAACTGCTTTTGATGGGTCATGGGATTGGGATTTATCTGTTGGCTACGGAAAATTCACTCAAGCGCAAATTCGCGGTAATGAAATTGATGTGATCAAAGCATCTTATGCCTTAGATGCAGAATATGCTGATGATGGCGTAACTATTCAATGTGCAGATGATGCGGCACGTGCCGCAGGATGTGTACCAATGAATCTTTTCGGAGAAGGCTCTATCTCAAGTGAAGCCGCTAATTATATTCGTGTTAACCCAACAATCGATACTGAAGTGGAGCAGTTGACGTTTACTGGCTATATGGCAGGTGATTTATTTAATATGCCTGCTGGTCCTGTTGCGTCAGCATTTGGTTTTGAGTTTAGACGTGATTCTCAAGAAGTTAAAACGGGTGGCGGTGCTGTTGAAGGCGGCATTAGCTTTAACTATGTACCACAATATTCAGGTGAAATGGACGTTGCTGAAATATTTGGTGAGGCAGCATTCCCATTGTTGAAAAATGTTGAGGGTGCTAAAAACTTAAGTGCTGAAGTTTCAGCGCGTTTTGCTGATTATAGCGCAGAAGGAGTCGACTTAGTTGCTAGTTATAAAACGGGCATAGTTTGGGAGATTGTTGATGGTTATGCCCTTAGAGCCAACTGGGCTCGAGCGCAACGTGCACCGTCTATTGATAATTTATTATCACCACCTGCAGGTGACTACGATAGCTTTACCGATATTTGTTTTGGGACTACTGCAACATCAACTGATGCGGGTCATGATAATTGTCGAAAAGAGCCTAGCATTGCAAAAGCTATTTTAGCGGATGGTGAATTTGATGAAAGTGATACTGGCTATTCGCCAGGCGTTGGTAACCCAGAACTTTTTGAAGAAACGGCTGATACTTTAACCTTTGGTGTTTCATTAGCCCCATCATTTGTTGAAGGTTTACGTGTTGCTATTGATTACTACGATATTGCAATTGAAGATGCATTGTCTACCTACTCAAATGAAAATATCATGGAGTATTGTTATAATTCAGAGCTTGCTTGGGATAAATCTGGCGGTAGTAATTCTTTTTGTAATGACTTAAAACGTGATGAAGACGGTACATTAATTGAAGTCATGCAACGTGATTATAATGTTGACGAAATCAGCACGAGTGGCGTAGATATAGTGGTTGAATATCTTTATGATTTTAATGAGTTAGGTAGCATAAAATTCAAAACTGATTGGACACATGTTATTGATTGGACTAAAACTGTTCAATCGCCAGGTGGTGCAGAAACTGATAATTATGAAGGATATTATGATTATGATATTTATGATACCCAAGGTTCAGCATCATTAACTTGGTATAAAGATAATTGGCATGTACGTTGGAGTACCAAATACAAAGGCCCTATCACCGTCAATCAAGGTGATGAAGAAAGCTGGCAAGAAGATATGGCTGCAAATGACGAACGTTGTGCATCAGGTAGTGAAGCATGTATTACTAACCCTGAAAAGTTAGCATTTAATCAATTAGGTTCTTATATCACCCATAGCTTATCTGTTACCTATACCACGGAATTGTCTCAAGGTGGCGACTTGCGAGTTTTTGGCGGAGTCAATAATCTTTTTGATAACCAAGGGACATTTAGCCTAGGTGGTCGAGGTCATTTCTATAGTGGTTATGGCAGCAGTACAGGTCGTTATGCATATTTAGGTGCAGAAATCAGTTTTTAGTGATTTTTAGCGCTATTGTTTACCTTCACACGGATGTGAACCTGGTGTGACATGGATGTTACGGCGAAATGCTTCACAAGGATGTGATTTTTTAGCATGTTTTTGCTTGTTTTATCTTGTTTTAGTTTTAAACGATTATTTAATTTTATTGAGTAGCTATGATTATAAAAAGATTGTTCGTGGTATCTGTTGTTCTTTTTGGTTTGGGTTGCGGTGAATTCTCTCAAGAACAAGCGAGCAGTACACAAGTGAATAAAAAGGACGATAAAAAAACGCTGATTGATCGAAAAAATCAACAAGGCATGACTGATTTATCAGATGGACCTTATGTGTTTTTTGATAACCAACAACTTAATGCTACCTGGTTTTGTCAGCAAAAACTCACGCAAGTACAGCTTTCTCAGCAGCAGCTTCCTGTTCATATTCCTAACTGTAATTACCCTGTTACACTTGATCGTTTGCACTTTAAGCAACAAAGTGTCCTTGAATATCAAGGTGATTTTAAAATAGCAGCGACGAGTGATTTTCATGGTCAGTATGACCTAATGATGTCGTTACTTAAAAATAATCATATTGTTGATGAGCATGAACGCTGGGCGTTTGGCGATGGACATTTTGTCATCACTGGGGATGTATTCGACCGTGGTGATAAAGTCACTGAAATTTTATGGTTTTTATATCGATTAGATAAAGAAGCTGAGCAAGCGGGCGGTAAGTTGCATTTATTATTAGGTAATCACGAAGTCATGATACTTAACGGTGATTTACGATATTTGCATCCTAAATATGTTGAAATGACTAAAAAACTCAACCGACCTTTTGAAGAACTTTTTGCAAAAAATACCGTATTAGGTGATTGGTTACGTAGCAAAGCCGTGTTAGTGAAGATCAATGATATGTTGTTTGCTCATGGCGGTTTTCACCCTTCGTTAGCGCAAGAAAAAAGAACATTAACAGCCATCAATCAGGTTTTTAAAGAAAACCTAGTAAAAAGTGAGTTACCCGAAGCACGTAGTGAATGGGGCAATTATTTACATAAAAGCAATGGCCCTATTTGGTATCGTGGTTACTTTAAAGATAACGGCGCAAGCTCAGCAGAAATTGATTTATTGCTTACCCATTTTGATATCAAGCACTTAGTGGTTGGGCATACTTCTCAAGAGCAAGTTGAAACACGATATCAAGGGCGCGTTATTGCTATCGATTCGAGCATTAAACGTGGAGAATATGGCGAGTTGTTGCTTATTGAAGGCGATAATAAATGGCGCGGTAAATTAGACGGTACGCGTGAAAATTTACATTAAGACGATAAATAACAAGCATTAACAATTAACTTTATTAACAGACCCTAAGCAAGTATTTTTCTTTTGATAATTTGTTAAAATACAAATACCTCTGCTAACGTTAAGTGAGGAAGCCAGTTTTACTTCATTTAATTTTAATGAATGAAAGGTCAACAGACCCTAAAATGGTGTTAATAGTTATAGTGAGTATTGCATGTTACTAAAATTTACAGGGATTTTTTTTGTTGGTTTAGCTGTGTTAGGAGCGGCATTGCCGTTATTACCAACGACACCATTTTTACTTGTTGCAGCAGCATGTTTTGCAAAATCGTCACCTAGAATGCACAAAATGCTATTACAAAACAAAGTGTTTGGGCCATTAATTTATCATTGGCAAGAATCACGAAGTATTCCTAAACGGGCAAAAATTATTGCCTTAAGTTCAATGATTTTAGCTGTGTGCTGGTCAATGCTATATGGTTGAAAATAATACCTTAAGAGTCATTGTTGTGTTATTGGTTGCTGGGCCATTTATTTTCTTATCACGTTTGCCTATTAGTGATGGTAACAAGCAAACGTGAATGGTGAGCTATTACGCTAAAGCTTTGTTGACCAATAAAGCTAAGTGATCGGGTAATGTGAGTGACAAAGCAATTTCGTGACCGCGTTCAGACATTTTTCGCCACGTTAGTTGCACAATACGGATGATTTTTTCTTCGTTATTTTGCTCGGTATATTTTCTGGCAAAATCATCAAAGTAATATTGCAAAAACACTAAACACGCTACGTCTTCCAATGTTTGGCTATCGCTATTCGTTTTTAATTTTTCTTTACGAATTATTGCTGCTGTTTTTTCCGCATCTTCCTCACTAAAACCATTATCTAACATGATTTCTTTAGTGGTTTGAGCATGAAACTTTCCTAATTCTTTACGCCAAGTTAAGTAACCCTGCTTGCCTTCTGGAAACTCACTTCGAGCGAAGTACCAACGTTTAATATGTTGAGCACGCACCGCAATCTGTAATAATTCATGGGCATCAGGCCAATATTGCAATAAACATTGCGTCATATATCGACCATAAATAAGTTCTTTAGGATGCTCTTCACCCGCAACTACTGTTTTGTTTGGATCTTGCTGATTGATTTCGTCTATTGCGTTTAACACATTTTGACACTGGGAACTGGCCATGCTTTCACCATCTACTAGGAATGAATTAAAGAAAAGCACCATATTAACTAAGATTTTTTTTCAATCAAGCTATCGTATTCGAAAAAATAAGCTATTTTCTACAGATTGGCGTGGAGTTTGTATTGTCGTGAATAACGAATTTAAGTATAATGCTTTCCCGTCCTGTTGAGGTGGTAAGCTTTTCAAAAGCCTTATCAAATCGACACCAAATAAACACATAATTTCTGTATTTCCTGACTCTGGGTATCGCATGACAACTAGATATATTTTTGTAACAGGCGGCGTTGTATCGTCACTTGGTAAAGGTATTGCAGCAGCATCGCTAGCAGCAATACTTGAAGCACGTGGTTTAAAAGTGACCATGTTAAAGCTTGATCCTTATATAAATGTAGACCCAGGGACAATGAGCCCAATTCAACACGGCGAGGTTTTTGTCACTGAAGATGGCGCAGAAACTGATCTTGATTTAGGTCATTACGAACGTTTTATTCGTACCAAAATGACCAAACTCAATAACTTTACTTCAGGTAAAATCTATCAAGATATTTTAGCTCGTGAACGTAAAGGTGAGTTTTTAGGCGCTACCATTCAAGTGATCCCTCATATAACGAATGACATTAAACGTCGAGTTATTGAAGGTGCAGAAGGTTACGATATTGCGATGGTAGAAATTGGCGGCACGGTAGGAGATATGGAGTCTCAACCGTTTATGGAAGCTATTCGTCAGTTAGCATTAGAAGTAGGGCGTGATCGTGCTATGTTCATGCACTTAACTTTGGTGCCTTATTTAGCTGCTTCAGGTGAGATCAAAACGAAACCCACCCAGCATTCTGTTAAAGATTTACGCTCGATTGGTATTCTACCAGACATATTAGTGTGTCGTTCAGATCGCGTTATTCCGAATGCTGAACGGGCAAAAATCGCGTTATTTACCAATGTTGAAGAAAAAGCCGTTGTATCAATGCGTGACGTTGACAGTATTTATAAAATTCCAGCATTGTTAAAAGCGCAAGGTACTGATGAAATAGTCGCAAAACGTTTCGGCTTAGATATTCCTGAAGCGGATTTATCTGAATGGGAAAAAGTGCTTTATCAAGAAGCTAACCCTAAAGGTGAAGTGACCATAGGTATGGTTGGTAAATATACTGAATTACCTGATGCGTACAAATCAGTCAATGAAGCGTTAAAACACGCAGGATTAAAAAACCAATTAACGGTAAATATTAAGTACGTTGATTCTCAAGATATTGAAGTCAAAGGTGTTGATCTTTTATCTGAATTAGACGCAATACTGGTTCCTGGTGGTTTTGGTGAGCGTGGTGTTGAAGGTAAAATCATGGCAGCGAAATATGCGCGTGAAACCAAAGTACCTTATTTAGGTATTTGTTTAGGTATGCAAGTTGCCATTATTGAGTATGCACGTAATGTTGCGGGGCTTGAAGGTGCACACAGTACCGAATTTAATCCTCATACTTCCCATCCTGTTGTTGGTTTAATCAATGAGTGGTTAGACGAAGAAGGTCAACGTGAATATCGTTGTGAAAACTCAGATCTAGGTGGCACCATGCGTTTAGGTTCACAATTGTGTCATCTTATGAAAGGTACCAAGGTCTGCGACGTATATGGTAGTGAAACAATTTATGAGAGACACCGTCATCGTTTTGAGGTAAATAATAACTACCGTGAGCAATTAAGTAACGCTGGCTTAGTTTTCTCAGGTTTATCTACGGATAAAACGTTAGTTGAAGTGATTGAGATTTCAGATCACCCTTGGTTTATTGCTGGGCAATTTCATCCTGAGTTTAATTCTACTCCTCGCGATGGACACCCATTATTTGAAAGCTTTGTTGCTGCCGCTTTTGAGCACCAAAAGCAGCAATCAAATTAAGGATAAATTAACTAAAACCGTAGCCAAGTGCTACGGTTTTCATTTTTAGCATTCATTTACAAGTTTGTGTAAACGTAAAATTTAAAGGAAACATAATGTCAAACATTAGTAAAATCATCGCTCGTGAAATTATGGATTCACGTGGTAACCCAACGGTTGAAGCTGACGTGTATTTAGAATCAGGCGCATGGGGACGTGCTGCGGCTCCATCAGGTGCATCTACTGGTTCTCGTGAAGCATTGGAATTACGTGACGGTGATAAAGCGCGCTATTTAGGTAAAGGTGTATTAAAGGCGGTTGCTGCAGTAAATAACGATATTCAAACTGCGTTAATTGGTCAAAATGCACTTGAGCAAGCGACAATCGATCAAATTATGATTGATTTAGACGGTACAGAAAATAAAGAAAAATTCGGTGCTAACGCTATTCTTGCTGTGTCATTAGCTACTGCTAAAGCTGCTGCAATGGAAAAGAAAGTGCAGTTGTTTGAACATATTGCTGATTTAAACGGAACTCCTGGCCAATACTCTTTACCATTACCTATGATGAACATCATTAATGGTGGTGAACATGCTGACAATAACGTTGATATTCAAGAGTTTATGATTCAGCCTGTTGGCGCTAAAAGCTTTAGTGAAGCATTACGTATCGGTGCTGAAATTTTCCACGCTCTTAAAAAAGTATTATCTGCTAAAGGCTTAAATACCGCTGTTGGTGATGAAGGTGGTTTTGCGCCTGATTTAGCATCAAATGCTGATGCATTAGCCGTGATTAAAGAAGCAACTGCGGCTGCTGGTTATGAGTTAGGTAAAGATGTAACTTTAGCGATGGACTGTGCTGCTTCAGAATTCTATAACAAAGAAACTGGTATTTATGATCTTAAAGGTGAAGGCAAGCAATTCACGGCTAATGAATTCTCTGATTTCTTATCAAGCTTGTGTGAGCAGTACCCAATTGTGTCAATTGAAGATGGTTTAGACGAGTCCGATTGGGATGGTTTTGCATATCAAACTAAAATTCTAGGCGATAAAATTCAAATCGTTGGTGATGACTTATTTGTTACTAACACAAAAATCTTAGCACGAGGTATTGAACAAGGTATCGGTAACTCTATCTTAATCAAGTTCAATCAAATTGGTTCATTAACTGAAACTTTAGCGGCAATAAAAATGGCGAAAGATGCTGGTTTTACTGCGGTTATTTCTCATCGCTCAGGTGAAACGGAAGATGCGACCATTGCTGATTTAGCCGTAGGCACTGCAGCAGGTCAAATTAAAACAGGTTCTTTATGTCGTTCAGACCGTGTTTCTAAATATAACCAATTATTACGAATTGAAGAATATTTAGGTGATAAAGCTGTTTTTAATGGTCTATCTGAAGTGAAAGGTCAATAACGACCATTGTTATTGCTAACTCTTCAAAAACTACGTTAGTTGTACTCACTAATTATCGTTAGCTTAGTGCATCCGTTTCGTTCTAGATTGAGTTAGCTTTAAGCTCATTGGTGATATTTTAGTTGAAACCACTCATTTGAGTAGTTTTTTTGTTTTACGTTTTGTAAAGATTAAATTTTTACTTTTAAACAACTCTTCACTATATTTTTAGCTAGCAATGGATTTTTTCATGTTAATTAATTATTAACACCTCTTCAGGAGTTTTTATTTGGATAGTCATAAGGTCGAGACAACTGAAAGTGTAGGGATAAATCCAAGTCTTCAATACCGACGCACCATTCACGTTTTTTGGGCAACAGAAATCGCGCTTATTTTCGCTATTCTCCATATGGTTTATATTACTGAATCGAGCAAGGCGTATCCTTTAATATTTGTCATGTTGTTTTTAACACCCGTTTATTTTTTAGCGAAAAAAGGTAAAGAGGGGGTAGCCAGCTCCATTTTGTTGATGGCTTTAACATTGATGTCGCTATTTTATATGTGGGACAGTGAAGGGATCCGAGACGAAATACTCTTCGCTTTTCCTGCCATTATTTGCTTTTCAGCGTTAACGTTAAACAACCGTCTTATTTGGGCGTTATTTATTTTGATGTTTGTGAATATTTTGGCCATTGGCTTACTTAATGAGTTAGGTATTATTATTCACCCTAATACAGGTAGTTCGATAAACTCGGCCATTATTTTGTTGATTATTCTAACGGTAACCACTTACGCCATTCGATTAGTTTCAAGTGATCTTTCAGAAGCCAATAAACATTTACTGCAATACAAAGTTGAACTTGAAGAAATGGTGCGAATAAGAACCGCCGAGCTTGAAAAGTCATTATTGCAATTAACCGAAACCCGTGATCAATTAGTTGAATCTGAAAAAATGGCATCACTCGGCAGTATGGTGGCAGGGATCGCACATGAAATAAATACACCCATTGGCATTGGTGTGACAGCTTCTAGTCATTTAGCTGAACAAACAAAAACATTTAAATTAGCATTTGAAAATAATGAGTTAACTAAATCGGGGGTTGCTCGGTATGTTGAGAATGTTGATAAAAGTGCTGACTTGATCTTTAAAAATTTAGATAGGGCGGCAGAGCTAGTTAGAAATTTTAAGGAAGCCGCTGTTGAACAAACGCATGCCGAATTATCTGAATTTGATATGGGTGCGCAAATAGATGAAATTATTCATACCTTATTGCCCAAGATTATCGATACCAATATAAAAGTGAAAGTTGATTATGCTCAACCTTTTATCGTTTATTCGTCGAGCGGTGCATTAGCACAAGTGATCAGTAATTTATTTATTAACTCTATCATTCATGGTTTTGAAGGTCTAAATGACGGCAACATAAAAATCAGTATTCGACAAAAAGAAAACCATATCATTATTAACTATGTCGATGATGGCTTGGGTATGGCACCTGATGTTCAGCAGCATATTTTTGAACCTTTTTTTACCACAAAAAGAGGTAAAGGTGGTAGTGGGCTAGGTATGCATATTGTCTATAACTTAGTCACTCAATCTCTTGGTGGGGCAATTAAGTGCATCGATAGTGCAAATAATAAAAATGATAATATCGATAATAAGGACAATGAGAATACCGATATTTGTGTTGATGAAAATACAAAGACAAACACAAATACAAATAGAAAAGGCGTTAATTTCGAGTTACTTTTACCCGTCAGATTAACAACTTAAGCAATAACACTTTGCTGAAGCGCTTATCTAACGCTAAGTAATTTATCTTTGTGTAACAATACAGTATGCTTACACTTTAAGCAGTAATGTATCAAAAAGTAGCTAACTAAATTAATGACAGAGCAAACTTCATTTTGGCAAGATGAACAGCAATCTTCTGATTTTGCTGAACTGTGTAATGCGCTTTATGAGCGTGAAATAGCAAAGCTATCTCGTATGGAAATGAGCTCTGCTCAAGCGCTTCAAGGGCGTTTAAAAAGCCTACCGTATTACATTAAGCGTACTGCTCATTTAATGATGCAAAGTCAAACCCCTCTTGATTTAGATGTACAAAATGCCAGCTGGTCTGCAAAACAAGCGAGCCATATTCCATTGTCGGGTCAAGAAATAGCGCAAGTAAATCAATGGTATTTAGCACAAGATCTTATCCATGGGTTAGTGGTGCCCATTGCAGAAAATACCCATATTGTGCTTGATTCAATTGATCGTGTAGATAAAGAAAAACAAAGATTTAGAACAAACCTTCATGGCTGGTTTTCTTTGTCTGAAAACGAAAATACGAGTAAAAATTTCGAAAGTTCCGCTCGATTATTAAAACCTACCAAACGGGTGATGACAGCCGCTTGCACGGGGCATTGTTGGGTAAATGATCATAAATCGCACCCTATCATTCCAACATTACGTGAGTTGTTATTGTCATGCGCCATTAATTGG
>DAINNQ010000054.1:0-11323 GCA_036735825.1 Alteromonadaceae bacterium
TAACTGAAGCGTTCTTGAATTTTCTCTTAAAATATATGATGAATGATCGCTAAACTGTCAGCGTAAACGTTACTGGCCCATCATTAAGTAAACTGACTTTCATATCTGCACCAAAAACACCTGTTGGCACTACAAAACCTTTACTTCGAAGTTGTTGAGAAAAGTATTGATATAATTTATCACTAAACTCTGGCGTTGCGGCACTGGTAAAGCTCGGCCTCATCCCTCTTGATGTATCAGCCGCCAAAGTGAATTGAGAAACCACTAATATTTCACCTCCAATTTGGCCAACGTTTAAATTCATTTTGCCTAGTTCATCTTCAAAGATCCGATAGCCTGCAACTCGTTCTGCTAACCTTTCGGCTTTTTTTTCATTATCTTCTGGCTCAATAGCAACAAAAACCAAGATGCCTTTTTCAATGCTACCAACGATTTGTTTATCCACTTCAACACTGGCATAAGTAACTCGTTGAATTAAAGCAATCATTCTTTATTCTCATTCAAAAAATTCGCCATCACGTCTGTTGCTTTGCAAATAGCGTCTATTGTTTGCCGTTCAAAACCACTGTGACCGGCTTGTGGAAGGATTTGTAAACTGGCATTTTCCCACGCATTTGATAAATCATAAGCGTGAGACAACTGACACACCATGTCATATCGGCCGTGAATAATAATACCGGGGATATTGGTTATTTTATCAATATTGTTAATGATGAAATTCTCTTCAATAAAGCTATTTTGATAAAAATAATGATGAGATAACTTCGCCATACATAGTGCTTGGTGGTTATCTTCAATTTGAGCTGCACCAATATGGTGATGTTCAATGGTTGATAAACGCAGTTCCCACAAATACCAAGCTTTACTAGCCGCAATCTTGGCAACTTCATTCTTTGACGAAAACAGTTCCTGATAACCTTTGAGCGGATCGTGATGATATTTTTTCGCTATAGGCTGAATAAATTCTTGGTAATATTCTGGGAAAAATTTTTCAGCCCCCCCTTTTTTATATAACCAGTTATATTCATCTTGTGTCGCTAAAAATATGCCGCGTAAGATAAAGCCCAAAACCCTTTCAGGGTAATGAATGCCATAAATTAAGGCGAGTGTTGTTCCCCATGAACCGCCGACAACTAGCCATTTATCGATGTTTAAGTGATTTCTAATGGCTTCAATGTCAGCGATTAAATCTTGAGTTGTATTAGCGTGAATTGAGGGTGAAGGCTTTGATTTCCCACAACCTCGTTGGTCAAAAATAATAATATGATATTTTTCAGGATCGAAATACCGCCGATGATTTTCACTTGAGCCACCTCCTGGACCACCGTGCAAATAAAGCACAGGGATCCCTTTTTTATTACCTGATCGCTCAAGAAAAATTTTGTGATGTTCATCAACCGCAAACCATTCCTGTTTAAAGTTTGCAATTTTAGGGTATAAAGTGCGTGACATTATGCCTCCTTACTTGCGGAAAAGTCTTCAAGACAAACGGTAAATAAAGCGCCAAACAGCACTACTAACCACGACAAATACACCCATAAAAATAATATGGGAATACTTGCTAATGCTCCATAAATAGCTTGATAAGACGGTAATTGAGTGACATAAAAAGCAAAGCCTTTTTTAGCAAGTTCAAATAATAAGGCGGCTAGCAAGGCGCCTGCAACGGCAAATTTCACATTTACCACTTTATTGGGCACAACCAAATACAGAATTAAAAAAGCAAATATTGAGGCAAATAGCGGTAACATTCTGATCAGAATATTACTAACCCCAAAGACATCATAATCCCCCAATGATACAAGGGAAACAATATAAGAGGTCGTTGCAATACTACTGCCCACTAACACAGGACCTAGTGTTAAAATCATCCAATACATTGAAAAGGCAGTGATAGTTTGGCGTTTTTTATCTATTCGCCACAGTTTATTAAAAACTTTATCAATCGCAGAAATTAATAAGAGCGCAAAAAGAAAAAGGAAAGCGATGGCAATAGCTGACATTTTCGACGCATTATCAACAAAACCCGAAATGTGTTCTTTAACCACATCGCCTGATGCTGGAATAAAATTTTGATAAACAAAACCTTCAATTAATTCTTTTATATCAGCAAAAATAGGAAAAGCAGTCAAAACAGAAAGCATCACCACCAACAAAGGTACCAACGACATTAACGTGACGTAAGCCAAGTAACCCGCAGAAACATGTACTTGCTCAGAACTAATTCGCTTTAAAAAAAACAGGAAAAATGCGGTTAATTTTCGCCAGTAAATAGACGTAGACAGTTCATTTATAAAATTCATCATCATTTCTAGTTAATATTATTACCATTACAGTATATTATGAATAACTGTTGTAAACCTATAGAGAATTGATTAATTCATCAGGAGTTTTTATGTCAGGACAAGGTTCAGGTGGTAATGTTCTTGCCGCAATTTGTAGTTTTTTTATTCCCGGTTTAGGGCAGCTAGTTCAAGGTCGGATCATTGCAGCAATATTGTTTTTCGTTGCTATGGCCGTTTCTTGGGTGCTTGTGTACTTGTTAATTGGTTGGTTATTAGTGCCAATCGTTTATCTTTGGTGCATTATTGACGCGGCAAGATATAAAGGCTCAGCTTAATGATGAACGTATCTAAAACGGTTGCATTTTCCATTGCGATTTTATTAATTACTTTAGTAGGCTGCCAATCAGCCTACTATTCAGCGATGGAAAAAGTTGGGACTCACAAACGCGACATTCTTATCGATAGAGTGAAAGAAACCAGTGAATCACAGCAAGAAGCAAAAGAAGAGTTTACAAGTGCGTTAGAGCAACTTTCAACCTTGATAAATTTTGATGGTCAAGAATTACAAAGCCAATATGAACTCAGTAAAGATCATTATGAATCGAGTCAAAAAGCAGCGGATGAAGTGAGCGCTAAAATTTCATCAATAGAGCATGTAGCTAACGCATTATTTGACGAATGGCGAGATGAAGTTGAGCAATATTCTAACCAAACTCTCAAAAGACAAAGCCAAACACAGCTAAAACAAACAGAAAGACGTTATTTAGATGTGATCAAAAAAATGCATGATGCTGAAGATAAAATGCTGCCTGTACTTTCAGCGTTAAAAGATAATATGTTGTATTTAAAACATAACTTAAATGCTAAAGCGATTGGTGCTTTAAAAGGTGAATACAAGATAATTAAGCACAATGTGGAACAATTGATAGCGCATATGAATATTTCAATAGAAAATTCACAAGCGTTTATTGAAACTCTTGAAAATTAGTCACATTTGTAAATGTATTTGGTTTAAGTAGTAATACTAATCTTTACCGTTAATATTGACTGATGTCTTCGATAAGATCGAATTCGCTGAACTCATCTGGTTCATTGTGATGATTAATAGAGGCTAATAGCTCAGATAGTTGTTTAATTTGCTCAGGGCCTGCACGACCTTCTCTAAACAATAAACTAAGATTTTGGAGTGTGATTAACTGTTCAGGAGACATCTTTCAATTCCTTTTGTTTTTCAATGTTTAACTCATTGCAACTTTTTTAAGAGGTTGATATGAGCTTTTTTCATAAGGTTTTTCTCTGCCGTCATTAATATATTCTTGATACAAGCTATTTAGCTCTCTCCGTTCGATAATATTGGCATTGTTTGACACCATTTTTTCAAAAAGTGTATTGAGTCGGCTAACCTTTCTTGACTCCATTTTTAAACTCCCGTGCTGTGTAATTAAACACAAATGATTAATAAAACTCCTTACAGTAATTAAAGTTTAGCAAGTAAATTTATATCAGCCAGTCATTCAAAATGGTTAATTCAGATGAAACATGTCGTCAGCAAAGATGCACCAAGGCAAAAATAGCATTAATTTCAATCATTTATATAAAAAATAATTGATTGTACATTTGTAAAATAATGATTATCTGACATCTCTTTGAGACATGTCTTACACGATGAAACGTATCTGCCCACCTTTTTCTGTCATCGAATGGATTAATTTATCTTAAAATGAAGAAATCTGAGATTTTGGGGATAAAAAAACCGTGTTGATTTAATCAACACGGTTTTTATTAATTCAATGAAAAGAATTAAGACTTCTTAGCCGAACGACCTTCGCGTTTACGATCTGATTCTTTTAACCATTTTTTACGCACACGAATATTTACTGGTGTTACTTCAACAAGCTCGTCGTCATCAATAAACTCTAATGCTTGTTCTAGTGTCATTTGAACAGGAGTCGTTAATACTTGAGCTTCATCTGTACCTGATGCACGAACGTTAGTTAATTGCTTACCTTTTAACGCATTAACCGTTAAATCATTATCACGACTATGAATACCGATGATCATACCTTCGTATACTTCAACACCATGACCGATCATTAAACGTCCTCGCTCTTGCAAATTAAATAAAGCATTAGTTAACGCCTTACCTGTGGCATTAGCGATCATCACACCATTTAGACGCTGACCAATATCACCACCTTTATGTGGGCCATATTGTAAAAATGTATGGTAAATCAAACCTGAACCTGATGTTAACGTCATGAACTCTGTTTGAAAGCCAATTAAGCCACGGCTAGGCATGATGAAGTCCATGCGAATACGGCCTTTACCGTCAGGAGCCATGTCAGTTAACTCTGCTTTACGTAAGCCCATTTTTTCCATAATCGAACCTTGATGTTGTTCTTCAACATCAATAGTGACTGTTTCATAAGGCTCTTCAATTTGTCCATCAACTTCACGCATGATTACTTCAGGGCGAGAAACTGCTAACTCATAGCCTTCACGACGCATATTTTCGATTAATATACCTAAATGAAGCTCACCACGACCTGATACTTTAAACTTATCAGGATCATCTAATTGCTCAACACGAAGGGCAACGTTATGAACTAATTCTTTATCTAAACGATCTTTTATATTACGTGAGGTAACATATTTTCCTTCTTTACCAGAAAAAGGCGAAGTGTTTACCTGAAAAGTCATCGTTACCGTTGGTTCATCTACTGATAACGGTGGTAACGGAGCAACTTCATTTGGGCAACAAATAGTATCTGAAATTTTTAATTCGCCTAAACCAGTGATGGCAATAATATCACCCGCTTCTGCTTTTTCTGTTTCATGGCGGTCTAAGCCTAAGTATCCGAATACTTTACCTACTTTACCGTTATGAATTTTCCCTCTAGAACCATGAACAGTTACTTGTTGATTAGGCTTTACAGAACCACGAGTAATACGGCCAACACCGATAACTCCTAAGTACGAGCTGTAATCAAGTTGAGAGATTTGCATTTGGAAAGCGCCTTCTGGATCTGCATCTGGAGCAGGCACTTGATCAACAATTGTTTGGAACAAAGGTGTCATATCTGTCCCTTGAACACCTTCTTCTAATGATGCCCATCCATTGATAGCTGAAGCGTATACAACTTGGAAGTCTAATTGATCATCTGTAGCACCTAAGTTATCGAATAAATCGAAAACTTGATCCATTACCCATTCAGGACGAGCACCTGGCTTATCAATTTTATTGATAACAACAATTGGCTTTAATCCCTGAGCAAAAGCTTTTTGAGTAACAAAGCGAGTTTGCGGCATAGGGCCTTCTTGCGCATCAACAATTAATAATACTGAATCAACCATTGACATAACACGTTCAACTTCACCACCAAAATCAGCATGTCCTGGGGTATCTACGATATTAACTCGATAATCATTCCAATTAATTGCCGTATTTTTAGCAAGAATTGTGATACCGCGTTCTTTTTCAATATCGTTTGAATCCATGACGCGCTCTTCAAGATCAGTTCTTGAATCTAACGTACCAGATTGGCTTAATAATTTATCAACTAAGGTGGTTTTACCATGGTCAACGTGGGCAATGATCGCAATATTACGTAGTTTGTCTAACACAGGCTTCTGCTCATAGGACTATAATTGGGCGCGAATTATACAGGAGTATAGTCAGCATGGCGACAATTAATCTCACACCTTAACTTTATTTATTTATCGTCATAAAAATCAAGCAAGATCCCACATTGAAAACTATAATTGTTAGCTAGTTGCACCAAAATAAACCATATAGAGCACCATGATAGTGCAATCGATTTTTCGGATTTTGCTACAGTGCTTATTTTTACTGTGTTTTATGCTTGGCACACTTTTAGCTTATACGAATGCAACCTAATGCTGAACAGCATTTCATATTTTCATGACAACTCACTGGAGACGTTCAATGTCACAAGCAGTTTTAGATCTAATTAAAGAAAACGATGTTAAATTTGTTGATCTTCGTTTTACAGATACAAAAGGTAAAGAGCAACACGTTTCTATTCCTCATCATCAAGTAACAGAAGACTTCTTCGAAGATGGAAAAATGTTCGATGGTTCTTCAATTCAAGGTTGGAAAGGAATTAACAATTCAGACATGGTATTAATGCCAGATCCTGAATCTGCTGTTTTGTGCCCATTTACAGACGCCGTTACATTAAACATTCGTTGTGATGTTGTTGAACCAAGCTCAATGCAAGGCTACAGCCGTGATCCTCGCTCTCTTGCTAAACGCGCTGAAGAATATATGCGTTCAACAGGTATTGCCGATACTGTTTTATTTGGTCCGGAGCCAGAATTCTTCTTATTTGACGATGTTCGTTTTCACACGGACATCAGCGGTTCATTCTTCAAAGTAGATGACAAAGAAGCTGTATGGAACTCAGGTACTGAATACGAAGAAGGCAACATGGGTCACCGTCCTGGTCTTAAAGGGGGTTATTTCCCAGTTTCTCCAGTTGATTCGTCTCAAGATTTACGTTCAGCTATGTGTACTGTTATGGAAGAGATGGGCTTAGTTGTTGAAGCACATCACCATGAAGTTGCTACTGCTGGTCAAAACGAAATCGCTTGTCGTTTTAATACTATGACTAAAAAAGCTGATGAAATCCAAATCTATAAGTATGTTGTACATAACGTAGCACATGCATATGGTAAAACAGCAACCTTTATGCCTAAGCCATTAGTTGGTGATAATGGTTCAGGTATGCACTGTCACCAATCTTTAGCTAAAGATGGCGTGAACTTATTCTCTGGCGATAAATACGCTGGCTTATCAGAAATGGCGCTTTACTACATTGGTGGTATTATTAAGCACGCTAAAGCGTTAAACGCTTTCACAAACCCAGCAACTAACTCTTATAAGCGTTTAGTACCACATTTTGAAGCACCAATTATGTTAGCTTACTCAGCTGCTAACCGTTCAGCTTCAATTCGTATTCCTATTGTTCCAACACCAAAAGCTACACGTATCGAAGTGCGCTTCCCTGATCCAGCATGTAACCCATATTTAGCATTCTCTGCTATGTTAATGGCTGGCCTTGATGGCATAAAAAACAAGATTCATCCTGGCGATGCTATGGATAAAGATCTATATGACCTTCCAGCTGAAGAAGCAGCACAAATCCCACAAGTGGCTATTTCTTTAGATGATGCTCTTAACTCTTTAGAAGCTGATCATGAGTTCTTAACTGCTGGTGGTGTATTTGATAAAGACATGATTGATGCATACATCTCTTTGAAACGTGCTGATTGTGAATTATTAAATACGTCAACTCACCCAGTTGAATTTAGCATGTACTACAGTGTTTAATCTTTCGTTCAGAGGTTAAATAGAAGAAAAGCTCACTTATGTGAGCTTTTTTGTGGCTAAATTTTAATAAGTTGGATAAATTATAGATATATCTATGGAAAGAGGTATTTAATTGGGTATTTCAAAAGTCTTTATTTTCATTATGTTAGCTGTTTCTTTATCGTTTAGTGTATCAGCGACATCTACTAAAATTTATGTCTGGCGCAACGCAGACGGCGTTTTAGTGTATTCAGATAGCCCTAAACCTGGCGCTGAAGAATTAGAAGTTAAAGATCCTAATAATATGTCATCATCGATAGATACTTCTATCTTAGATATCAATCCCAAAGTTATCGAAGAAAAATATCAAGTTGAAATAAGTCAGCCAGTTGATAATGCGACCATTCGAGATAATACTGGTTCAGTCTATGTTTCTGGCCGAATCAAACCCATTTTCAAGCAAGGCCTTAAAATACAACTTATGCTTGATAATAAACCGTATGAAAAACCTCAATCCCACTCTATGTTTGTCTTACGAGATATAGAGCGCGGCGAACACCAATTAAAAATGGATTTAATCAACAATAAAGGCAAGGTAATTGCATCGTCAAAGGCTGTGACCTTTTATATGCATAGAGCTTCAGTTATTAAAGCTAAATAAGCATCTATTAAGGTGCATTTAACAATTTAACGCATTACACTTAAGCAACGATTGCACCACATTAGTGCATTGAGAATTTATGTATAGCTCAAATAAACTGAATCAAACGAATAAGCTTTATTACCAGCAAAATTTACCTAATCAAATGGTTACAGCTGTTATCGTGCTTAATAGTGAATTATTGATCCAATATGCTAATCCTGCAGCAGAAGCATTATTAGTAAAAAGCTTTAATAAGTTACGTCGAAATTCTCTAAAATCTATTTTTTTCAATAATCCGATCAATGACATTCGTTTAAAACAGTTATTGACCTCTGGACAAGAATTTAGTGATAGCGATGTGATTTTAGAGTTTTTTGATCGACGCCAAATTACTGTAGAAATTACCGCATCGTCTGTTGAATTTGATAAATCCCCGCACATCCTTTTGGAATTTAAGCAGATAGATCAACAAAAACAATTCAGTTTAGAAGCATTTCAACAGCAACAATGGGAATCAGCCCGCGATTTAATTCGCGGCTTAGCGCATGAAATAAAAAACCCGCTTGGCGGATTACGCGGTGCAGCCCAATTGCTGAATAAAGAATTAAGCGCAGAACAGCAAGAATATACGGAAATGATCATTGAACAAGCAGATCGCTTAACCAATTTAGTTGATCGTTTATTAGGACCTAATCAATTACCCAAGATGTCATGGCAAAATATTCATGTTGTTTTAGAGAAAGTGGCCAAACTGGTTAAGTTTAATAATCCACAAGAAACTAAAATTCAAAAAGACTATGACCCGTCTATTCCTGATATTCATTTTGATGAAGACAAAATACATCAAGCGATACTCAATATTGTTAATAATGCTATTCAAGTTATTGGTACAGATGGAAAAATCACCTTAAAAACACGAGCTGCGAGTAACAAAACCATTAACGGCAAACGGGTAAAATTAACCGCTCAAATTAGTATTATTGATAATGGACCAGGCATACCCGAAAAAATACAAGATACTTTGTTTTATCCTATGGTATCAGGGCGTGCTAATGGCACTGGCCTTGGTTTATCTATCTCACAAACTTTAATCAATCAGCATAATGGTAAGTTGTCCTGTGTCAGCCAACCAGGTCATACAGAATTTATTATCTTGTTACCAATAACGGAAGAAGAATCATGATCAGTGAACAAGTATGGGTTGTAGATGACGACAGTTCAATTCGTTGGGTGTTAGAAAAAGCGTTCTCAAATGCCAATATCAGTTCTGCCTCTTTCGATAGCGCAGAAAATTTACTTATTGCATTAGATCATAATCAACCTGAAGTTATTATTTCAGACATAAGAATGCCAAATATCGACGGTATGACGTTATTAAATGAGATTAATAAGCAATACCCACTTATTCCAGTTATCATTATGACTGCACATTCGGATTTAGACAGTGCCGTTAACGCATACCAAGGTGGAGCGTTTGAGTACCTGCCAAAACCTTTCGATATTGATGAAGCACTGGCATTAACCAAACGTGCCTTAACTCATGCGCAAGAATTAAAAGCAAAAACAAGACAACAAGAAACCACTCCCGCATCAGTTGGTATTATTGGTGAAGCACCCGCTATGCAAGAGGTTTTCAGAGCCATTGGTAGACTTTCTCGCTCAAGCATTAGCGTGCTCATTAATGGAGAATCAGGCACAGGAAAGGAGCTCGTCGCTCATGCACTCCATATGCATAGCCCGCGCTCTAAAGAACCGTTTATCCCACTTAACATGGCAGCTATTCCAAAAGATTTAATTGAGTCTGAATTATTCGGTCATGAAAAAGGTGCATTCACCGGAGCAAATACTGTTCGCCAAGGACGCTTCGAACAAGCTCATAATGGTACATTATTTCTTGACGAAATCGGTGATATGCCGTTAGATATTCAAACACGATTGCTCCGTGTATTAGCGGATGGGCAATTTTACCGTGTTGGTGGTCACTCCCCAATTAAAGTTGATGTCCGCATAATAGCGGCAACACATCAAAATCTTGAAGATAGAGTTAGAAATGGCGATTTTCGAGAAGACCTTTTTCATCGTCTCAATGTTATTCGTATTCATATTCCTAGCTTAAGAGAGCGCAAAGAAGATATTAAACAGCTGACTACTCACTTTCTAGCACAAGCGGCAAAAGAGTTGAGTGTTGAATCAAAAACATTAGATAAATCAACTTTAGACTATCTCACCCATTGCGATTGGCCGGGTAATGTTCGTCAACTTGAAAATATTTGCCGATTTTTAACTGTAATGGCGAGTGGTAAAGAAATACATATTGATGATTTACCGAGTGAATTAACAGAAATGGCTCCCACAGCAGCGAATGATAATCAAAGCTGGCAAGCCTTGTTACAACGTTGGGCAAACGAGCAATTACTACAAGGTAATAAAGGAATTATTGATTTGGCATTACCGCAATTTGAAGAAATTCTCATCAAATGCGCATTAGCTGATACTAAAGGGCATAAACAAGAAGCAGCAAAAAAATTAGGTTGGGGTAGAAATACGTTAACTAGAAAACTTAAAGATCTTAATATTTAGCATTCACTGCGATTAATGATCTGAACATTGGCGACAGCTATTGCACAATTTAATATTAATGATGTGAGCGGCAACAATTAAGGTTGCCCCAATAATAATAAAAAAGGGTTGAACATCTTCAGAGAAATCGTGTTTTTGCCAGTAAATTACGACACCCAAAATCAATAAATAAAATGGGTAAAGTTTTCTGTGGTAGCGTTTAAAACCCGAAAACATGGCAATTGTACCAAGAATAGCAGTGAACACTAAAAATACGTGTTCCCAAACATGATCAGCTAAAAAACTCACGCCTAATAAAGGTAAAGCAGGCAAGATCACAGGCAGCAATATGCAATGTAACGCACACAATGACGTAGCTGTAATACCTATTCGATCTAACACGGAAACGACCTTTAATAAAATGAGTTTAGATAACTTTGAGATATTATCACATTTGATATAATATCACAAAACAATTTATGCATTGTTGATATCAAAACTCAT
>DAINNQ010000055.1:0-11137 GCA_036735825.1 Alteromonadaceae bacterium
AGATTCACTGGCATACAAAGACTTTCAAGAGAGTTTGCCGTGGCACTGTTTATACTTTTTACCTGAACCACATGGACATGGCTCATTTCGTCCAACTCTTGGTCCTGCCGCTTGTTCTTGCGATGCACTTGACGATTCATGAGTGAATGCTTTTGGCGCTTCATCTGCTTTGCGATGTTGCTCTTCAACCGCTTCAACATCAGATTCAGCACGAATTTTGACTTTACTCAGAATAGAAACCACGTCAAATTTCAAGTTATCTAGAAGTTCAGAGAACAACTCAAAAGATTCACGCTTGTATTCTTGCTTAGGATTTTTCTGAGCATAACCACGTAAATGGATACCTTGACGTAAATGATCCATCGCCGCTAAATGCTCTTTCCAATGAGAATCTAAACTTTGTAACATGACCGCTTTTTCAAATTGACGTAAAACATCAGCACCAACCATGTCTTCTTTGGCTTGATACTCTTGCTCAACAACTTCAATTATTTTTTCACGTAAGGTTTCTTCGTGTAATTTGCTGTCTTCTTTTAACCATTGCTCGATTGGCATAGTAATCGTTAGATCACCTTTAAAGCGCTCTTCTAATCCTGGAACGTCCCACATTTCTTCAAGCGATTGCGGTGGAATATGTTGGTCAATCAAACTATTAATCACATCCGCTCTGATCGCAGTGACAACATCTTTAATGTCTGCTTCATCCATTAGCTCATTACGTTGCTCGTAAATAACTTTACGTTGATCATTAGCAACATCATCATATTCTAATAATTGTTTGCGCATATCGAAATTGCGACCTTCAACTTTACGTTGTGCATTTTCAATACTTTTTGTAACCCATGGATGCTCAATCGCTTCACCACGTTCCATCCCAAGTTTACGCATCATGTTCGTGATTCGTTCTGAGGCGAAAATACGCATCAAGCCGTCTTCCATCGACAAGTAAAAACGCGTTGAACCAGCATCACCTTGACGACCCGAACGACCACGTAATTGGTTATCGATTCGACGAGATTCATGGCGTTCTGTGGCAACAATGTGCAAACCACCTAACTCTAAAACTTTGTTATGCTGCTCTTGCCATTCTTCTTTCGCTTTGGCGATATTTTCTTCAGTAGGATTTTTTAATTTAGCAACGATAGCATCAAAATTACCGCCAAGAACAATATCCGTTCCTCGACCAGCCATATTGGTAGCAATGGTTACAGCGCCTACTTTACCTGCATCAGCAACTATCTCTGCTTCTTGCTGATGGAATTTCGCATTAAGAACTTTGTGTTTTATTTTGGCTTTCTTTAAAAACGCAGATAAAAATTCTGATGTTTCAATACTAATCGTACCGACTAGTACTGGCTGACCACGTTCAACACAATCTTTAATATCTTCTAAAATAGCTTCGAACTTTTCTTCTGCCGTTAAATAAATTAAATCAGGCATATCTTTACGGATCATTGGCTGATTCGTTGGGATAATGACAGTTTCCAACCCATAAATATGATTAAATTCAAAAGCTTCAGTATCAGCAGTACCTGTCATACCCGACAGTTTTTCATACAAACGAAAATAGTTTTGGAAAGTAATTGACGCTAAAGTTTGATTCTCATTTTGAATTTTCACACCTTCTTTCGCTTCAACAGCTTGGTGTAAACCTTCAGACCAACGACGGCCTTCCATTGTACGGCCTGTATGCTCATCAACAATGACGATTTCGTCATCTTTAACAATGTAATCAACATCTTTTTGGAATAATTTATGTGCTCTAAGTGCCGCCATCACATGATGTAACAAGGTGATATTAGCGGCAGAAAAGAGTGAATCGCCGTCTTGAATTAATCCTTTTTCTTGTAAGATTTCTTCAATGCGAACTTGGCCTCGCTCGGTCAAATAAATTTGCTTTGCTTTTTCATCTAAAGTGAAATCACCTTCAATAAAATCAGCTTTTTGACCTTTTTCTTCGTCTTGATCTTCTTCATTTTGAAGTTCTAACGTCGGTACAATCGTATTGATCAAACGATATAATTCAGAGCTGTCTTCTGCCGCACCTGAAATAATTAATGGTGTACGCGCTTCATCAATTAAAATAGAGTCAACTTCATCAATGACAGCAAAATTTAAGGCTTTCTGTGCACGTTCTTCAGGTGAGAACGCCATATTGTCACGTAAGTAATCAAAACCAAATTCATTATTCGTACCGTAGGTGATATCGGCGTTGTAAGCCGCTTGTTTATCTTGAGGAGACATGCCAGGAACATTACAACCCACGCTTAGCCCTAAATATTCAAATAATGGGCGAGACCAATCTGCGTCACGACTTGCTAGGTAGTCATTCACGGTAATAACATGAACACCTTTACCTGTTAATGCATTTAAATAAGCAGGTAATGTGGCAGTAAGTGTTTTACCTTCACCTGTACGCATTTCAGCAATTTTACCTTCATGTAAAACCATGCCACCAATCATTTGCACGTCAAAATGACGCATGCCAAAAACACGTTTACTCGCTTCTCTGACAACAGCAAAAGCTTCTGGTAATAAGCTGTCTAACGTTTCGTTATTGGCTAAACGCTCTTTAAACTCTTGCGTTTTTGCTTTTAGTTCTTCATCACTTAACGCTTCAATAACAGGTTCTAGTGCATTTATTTTTACTACTTCTTTGCCCATTTGTTTGATTAATCTGTCATTACGACTACCAAACAATTTTGTCATTAAATTTACAAACATCTTGTTTAAACCATATTAAAAAGTGAATAGAAGAAAATCTTCCGATTTAAAATAAAAGTGATCGGCCAAGGCCGATCACAAAAATGTATTTCTTCAGCTAATTATTTAGCTTTTCGATAAACATACTTAATTGGATCAATTTGCGTATTATTGCGAAGAATTTCATAGTGAACGTGAGGACCTGTCGATCTTCCTGTACTGCCCATCCTAGCTATGATTTGTCCTTTACTAACAACATCGCCAACTTTAACCAATAATTCTTTATTGTGACCATAACGGGTTTTAAACCCTTTACCGTGATTTATCTCGATTAAATTACCGTAGCCATATCGTTCACCAGCCCACGATACAACACCTGCGGCGGTAGAAATAATGCCAGCACCTTCTTTACCCGCAAAGTCGACACCTTTATGTTTGGCAGGACGACCACTAAAAGGGTCTTTACGCGTGCCAAAGTAAGATGATAACCAACCTCTGGTAATGGGTCGTCCAGATAAATAACTCGTATTTTCTATATGGTGACCTAAAGTGATAGATTCAAGCATTTTTAATTGCTTTTCTTCGAATTCTAATTCTGACGTTAACTGTGATATGTCGAATAATAGCTCTGCTAATGACTTTCTTTCATCTACGTGACTCGAAATCATTGGGCCGCCACTAGGTGGCAACTCTTGAAAATTAAATTCATTTTCTGGAATATTCGCTTGCTCAGCCAAACGATCGCCAAGGGCATTTAAGCGCAATACTTGGCTTTGGAGCTCAGCCAACTTCATGGTTAACGCATCAACATGCTGTTCATTAACATTAACCTTTTGAACTTGCTCTTCATCACCTTTACTTAAGGTGTATAACGAGTTGGTTGGCTTAGCATCTGATGAAATAATTAAATGAACAACAAAACCCGAAATGATTGAAAATATTACTAGCGCAGATAGCCAATGAAATTTATTTAACTTCATTGCAAATCTTACGTTCTTTCCACGATATAGTAATGTTAAACTCATAAAACTCTTTAATTTTTCACTCGTCAGTTGAGTGATTCATAGCTAATGGATTGATTTATGGTTAGAAAAACGAAAAATCCGTCTGATGCTTCAAGTTTACTTCAAAAATCAACGGGCACTTTGGCACAAATCGCGTCAAAAACCAACTCTTTAACGTTATTAGCTGACATTGTACGACAAACCTGCCCCGACCTGCCAGCACAAGTATGGCATATCGCGAATTTTCGACAACATTGTATCGTTATCGAAGTTGTTTCTGCTATCTGGGCGCAACGATTACAGTTTGAGCGCATGAATATTTGTCAAAAATTAGCAGAAGCGACTCAAAATGATTTTCATCAACTTGAAATAAAAATAGCGCCTTATCGCAATAAGCAAGCTGCGCAGCCTGTTATAGACAAGCAGGCTCAAAAAACGCAATTTATTTCACAAAATACTGCTAATCACTTAAATTCAGTGGCTGAAAATGCCCCCGAAGGATTAAAACAAACGTTACAGCGATTAGCGAATCTGGCAAACAAAAATAAAAATTAACCTGTTTTTTGCCTACTTACCATGCTTTTTACTTAAGGTACTTTTTGCTTACGTAGAAACAAAAAAACCAATCATATCGATTGGTTTTTATCTTTAATTCAATGTATTACTTCAGTATTAAAAAATGAAATTAAAATACTGATGCGCCAACTTCTTGAAACTCAATCGGCGAAACCGTTTCATGTTCATAGGTAACCCATTCCCATGCATCAGTTTGTTTAAATACTTCTCGTAATAGTAAATTATTTAAGCCATGGCCTGATTTAAACGCATTAAGCTGGCCTAAAATACTATGACCACACATATATAAGTCACCAATCGCATCAAGAATTTTATGCTTAACAAACTCATCGTCATAACGAAGTTCGTCTTTATTTAGCATGCGGTATTCATCAAGAACGATGGCATTTTCTAAACTTCCGCCTAACGCGAGATCATGTGAACGGAGAAATTCAATATCACGCATGAAGCCAAAAGTACGCGCACGGCTAATTTCTTTAATAAAAGAACAGCTTGATAAATCCATAGTCATTGTTTGACAGGTATTGGCTATTACTGGGTGATCAAATTCAATAGCAAAATTAACTTTAAAGCCTTGATGAGGCGTTAACTCTGCCCATTTGTCACCTTCTTCAACACGAATTGGTTTTTTAATGCGAATAAAGCGTTTGGCCACATTTAAGGTTTCGATGCCTACCGATTGAATTAAATAAACAAACGGTAATGCGCTGCCATCCATAATTGGAATTTCAGGAGAATCTACATTGATAATTAGATTATCAATTCCTAAACCTGCAACGGCAGATAAAAGATGTTCGACGGTGGAAATCTGAACACCTTGTTCATTCACTAAACACGTACATAAAGTGGTTTCGCCAACAGCTTCTGGCGTTGCTTTTATATCTACCACTGGCGTTAAGTCTACACGACGAAATACAATACCTGTATTCGCAGGAGCAGGAAGGAGAGTTATCTGCACCTTTTCGCCTTTGTGTAACCCGACACCAATTGCCGATACTTTTTCTTTAATCGTACGTTGTTTAATCATAAATAGCCTTCTTAAGCCTATATTTACTACATTTTATGGACTGCATTATTTAGCAATACAGCGTCAAAGCACCGACCAATTTTGACGGGCGCATAATATAGCAAAAAAACTTAACAAAATCAAAACCTCAGCTTTTTAACCATTATTTAGTAAAGCAAGCAATTTTTAGTCAGCTTGTTTTCTTAAAAATGCTGGTATATCTAGATAATTATCTAAATCTGCTGACGCCACTTTTTGTACCTGTGCATTTGCTTCTGGCATAGCAACCGATTGAGTTTTTAACTCAGGTTGTGCGTTAGCGATAAATTCTTGACCCACCGCAATTGACTCCATCACTGGTGCTGGATTCACTAACGTGATATCAGGTTTACGCTCTGCGCCAATGCCTGTAGCAACAACAGTAACTCTTAATTCGTCAGTCATTTCTGGGTCAATAACAGCACCAACAACAACAGTTGCATTTTCAGATGCAAAAGCTTTAACTGCATTACCAACAGTTTCGAATTCATCGATACTAATATCCATACCCGCAGTGATGTTTACTAAGATGCCGCGAGCACCTTTTAAATCAACATCTTCAAGTAATGGGCTTGAAATAGCCGCTTCTGCCGCTTCTTCTGCACGATCTTCACCTGATGCTGTACCAGATCCCATCATGGCAGTCCCCATTTCAGACATTACAGTGCGAACATCAGCAAAATCCACATTTATGAGTCCTGGACGAGTAATAAGTTCCGCAATACCTTGTACGGCACCTAATAAAACGTTATTGGCTGCTTTAAAGGCATCAAGTAAAGAAGTACCTGGACCTAAAACTTTTAACAGTTTTTCATTAGGAATGGTGATCAATGAATCGACATTTTTTGATAAAAATTCAATCCCTTGCTCAGCGTAGTTCATACGCTTTTTGCCTTCAAAAGGAAACGGTTTTGTGACAACAGCAACGGTTAAAATGCCCATTTCTTTAGCAACTTCAGCAACTACTGGAGCGGCACCTGTACCTGTTCCACCGCCCATACCAGCCGCGATAAAGATCATATCAGCACCTTGCAAAGTCTGCTTGATAGTTTCACGATCTTCTTCTGCACTTCGACGGCCAATTTCTGGGTTCGCACCAGCTCCAAGACCTTTAGTTACGTCGCTACCCATTTGCAAGGTAACATTTGCAGAAGAATTTCTTAGCGCTTGTGAATCTGTATTAGCGGTAATAAATTCAACACCTTCAATGGTTTGGCTAACCATGTGCTCAACTGCATTACCGCCACCGCCGCCAACACCTATGACTTTGATGACTGCTTCTTCGTTATGATCTTCCATCAATTCAAACATTTTACTCTCTCCGATTATTATCGTTTTGTTCCACCAAAACTTCTTTCTTTACAAAAATATAAATAAGCGACTAACTTATTTATAAAAACTTTTCTGAGTTAAAACTCACCTTTGAACCAAGCTAATAAACGCGCCCCGATACTCGCCACGCCTACACTAGCTTTAGTGTCATTATTATTTTCTGTTGCTTGCATGCCATAGTGCAGTAAACCAACCACAGTAGCGTATGTTGGATCATTAACGTATTCACGTAGTCCTGATACACCTTTAGGTACGGCTACGCGTACAGGCATTTGAAATACTTCTTCTGCAAACTCAACAACCCCTTCCATTTTGGAAGTGCCGCCTGTTAATACATATCCTGCGGCAATTTGATCTTCCAAGCCGCATTCTCTGATCTCTTCTTGAACCAGTTCAAAGAGTTCTTGATATCTTGGTTCCACTACTTCCGCTAAGGTATGACGAGACATTGAACGTGCTGCCCGACCACCTACACTTGGCACTTCGATATTTTCTTCCATGCTGACTAATTGACGAAGCGCGCACGCATATTGCACTTTAATGTCTTCTGCATGGCTTAATGGTGTTCTGAAAATTTTGGCTATGTCACTGGTTACTTGGTTTCCTGCAACAGGGATAACCGCGGTATGGCGCAATGCTCCACCAGTAAATACTGCGATATCCATAGTGCCTGCGCCAATATCGACCACACAAATGCCCAATTCTTTTTCGTCATCCGTTAGTACCGCGTAGCTAGAGGCGAGCGCTGAGAAAATCAATTGGTCCGCTTTTAATGAACAGCGTTCAACACATTTCACAATGTTTTTTGCCATGTCGTTTGCGCAAGTAACAATATGAACTTTCGCTTCCATTCGCACACCTGACATTCCAATTGGGCTTTTTATTCCGTCTTGGCAATCAATTGAATATTCTTGTGGTAACACATGCAACATTCTGCGTTCTGCTGAAATGGGTACTGAACGCGCGGTATGGATGACATTATCCACATCTTCTTGAATCACTTCTTTGTCATTGATTGGCACCATGCCATTTTCGTTTTGACAACTAATATGCTTACCAGAAATGCCTAAATACACAGAGCTAATATGACAATCTGCCATTAATTCCGCTTCATTAATTGCTCGCTGAATAGACTGAATAACAAGATTCAAATCATTAACGCCACCCTTATCCATACCTCGTGACGGTTGGTTACCTACACCAACAATACTTAATTGATTGTCAGGTGTGATCTCACCTACTGCCACAGAGATTTTGGAAGTTCCAATGTCTAAACCTACCACGAGGTTTCTTTCATTAATTTTCGGCATTAATGTTAAACTCTTTCTTTTTCTGTTGAGGGTTTCCAGCCTACGGCTAACCCTGTGCCATAACGTAAATCAACATAGTCGATTTGTTGCTCTGTTTTTGTATTTGCTTTTATTTGCGAATAAACATCGATAAAACGTTGTACTCGCTGAACTCTATCTTCTCTACCCAAATTGAGTGAAACACCATCATTTAAGGTTAAGCGCCATGAAAAACGTTCTGACAGCATAATTTCATCTATTGATAAATCACCGTAAGACAGTAACTTACTTAAATTTAGATAATTCTCTAGCGCAACATTTTCACTGCCCTCTGGTCCATAAAACGCAGGAAGCGAGTGATGAATTCGTGTAATGTCTGCTTGAAATGCCACCCCTTGATGATTTAATAAAAAATCACCATTCCAATAAGCCACGGGCGTTTGATCAACAACATAAATTTTCAATTCATTTGGCCATTTTTTACGAACAGACACTGAATACACCCAAGGTAAAGCTAATACCCTGTTTTGTACTTGATTAACGTCAACATGAAAAAAATTACCTAAATTAACAACGTCAATCGCTTGTTCTATATCTCTTTTTTGCGTGTAAGGCATCTCACCACTGATCACAATTGACGTTACTGGTGCTGATTCATCTGCTGCCATGCGTTTGGTAACAAACCAAGCGAGTGAACAAATAGCAACAATTACTAAAACAAAAAACACCACACCGAGCCAAAACCCCCAATGTAGCTTTTCTTGTTTAAGTTCTTGCTGAACTAATTGATGATCGCTTGTTAACGTCATAGTTATTTTTTACCTACCAAAGGTGTATTGGTACTTAATTCGTTACCTGCACTCAGTTCTACAATACGGGTGACTAACTCGACAAAACTTAAACCAAATACTTTTGCCGCTTTAGGCACTAATGACGTTTCTGTCATACCCGGTACAGTATTCACTTCTAAAATTTGCCAGTGTTGTTCTTCATTGCGCATCTCATCAACGCGTCCCCAACCTTTGGCACCTGTTGCTTTAAATGCTTTTAATGCCAAACTTTTTAATTCGTTTTCATCTGCTTCTGAAAGATGGCATGGGCAATGATATTGGGTAGTATTGGTCTGATATTTTGCTTCGTAATCATAAAATGCGTTTGGCGTTTCCATGTGAATTGCTGGTAATGCCTGATCACCTAATATCGTCACTGTATATTCAGGGCCGTTGATCCATGCTTCGACCAATATTTCATCATCAAACGTGAATGCTTGATTTAACGCATGGCTTAATTGTTCTACAGAATCAGCCATAGACATACCAATGCTAGAACCTTCGTGGGCAGGTTTTACCATCACTTTGCCGCCTAATTCAAACAATATTTCAGCTGCATCACTTGCAACAAAAGTCGCTTTTTCAACCACCACAAATGGCGCTGTGGGTAAACCACACGCTTGCATGACTTGCTTACTACGATTTTTATCCATAGAAAGTGCCGAGCCTAATACGCCTGAGCCTGTATACGGAATGCCCATATATTCTAAGGCCCCTTGTACGCAACCATCTTCTCCGCCGCGACCATGTAAGGCAATAAAGACACGGTCAATATTAAGCTTTGATAAATCTGATAAGCAATAATCTTTAGTATCAATGAGTTGCACAGTAAATCCTGCAGTTTGCAAACCATGAGCAATTGCTTGACCAGATCGTAAAGACACTTCACGTTCAGCTGAATTACCACCATATAACACGGCAATATTTTCTTGCCTTAATGCCGTCAGGTTTTTAGTCATTTTCGGCTCCTTGAAAAAGCGAATGCACAGCTATTTCACGAGAAATAACACCAATATTTCCTGCACCTTGGGTGATCACCATGTCGCCATCTGTTAATTGAGAAGATAGAATTTGTGGTAATTGCTCGGTATCACCGACATAAATAGGTTCAATTTGCCCGCGTTGTCTAATGCTACGTGCCAAGCTTTTGCTATCTGCACCAGGTATTGTTGCTTCGCCTGCGGAATAGACATCTAACAACAATAAACAATCAACTTGCGACAACACGTCTACAAAATCTTCATATAAATCGCGAGTACGAGAATATCTGTGCGGCTGAAAAATCATCACTAAACGTTTGTCAGGCCAGCCATTGCGCATCGCTTTTATAGTTGCTGCAACTTCACTTGGATGATGACCATAATCATCCACAAGCACCATTTTTCCTTCTGACGTAGTTAAATCAGCAAGTTGCTCAAAGCGACGACCAATCCCTGCAAAACTTCCTAATGCGTTAACAATAGCGTCATCACTAACACCTTCATCGGTTGCCACAGCAATACTCGCTAATGCATTGAGAACATTGTGTTGCCCAGGTAAATTTACGCTTAAATCTAAATTCGGTAAGCCTTTTCTTTCAACAGTGAAATAGCTGACACCACCATTTTGCTGATAGTTAGTGGCAATAACGTCTGCGTCTTGTGAAAAGCCATAAGTGATCACTTGTCGACCAATGCGCGGCAAAATTTCACGTACCACAGGGTTGTCGATACAAACTACCGCCAAGCCATAAAAGGGCAAATTGTGAAGAAACTCGATATAGGTATCTTTCAGTTTTTCAAAATCCCCTTGATAAGTTTCCATGTGATCAGCGTCAATGTTTGTCACCACGGCAACCATAGGTTGTAAATGTAAAAATGACGCATCACTTTCATCAGCTTCAGCAATTAAATATCGACTCGTGCCTAAACGTGCATTTGTCCCTGCACTATTTAATAATCCACCAATGACGAAGGTTGGATCTAAATCACCTTCAGCAAAAATACTGGCAATTAGGCTGGTTGTTGTAGTTTTGCCATGGGTGCCTGCAATGGCGACACCGTGTCGAAAGCGCATTAATTCCGCTAACATTTCTGCACGACGAACGACAGGAATGCGTAATTCTGCCGCTTTAACTAATTCAGGATTTTTTGCATTTATCGCCGTGGAAACCACAATAACACTGGCATCAAGGACATTGTCTTGATGATGGCCGATCATTATTTTTGCACCTAATGAACGTAACCTTGCGACAACTTGGTTTTCACCAATATCTGAACCGGTAATTTGATAACCTTCATTAAGCAATACTTCCGCTATACCGCCCATTCCTGCACCACCAATACCGACAAAATGAATGGTTTTCACTCTGCGCATTTC